>CALMOO010000257.1 GCA_937871705.1 uncultured Hymenobacter sp. | reverse complement strand
CTACTGCCGAGCTTCAGCCCGCCTGATGCTCGACTTCTAGCCGGTCCAGGAAATGAGAAGAGGTCACCTCATCACCCCGGCCAGTGCCAATGTACATACGTAAAGGGCAGGCTTCTTATGCCTATCACATTTCACCGCAGCGCGAGGGCTTGTCTTGGTACACGAGGCCAGTAAAAACACTTACCACGGCCGCTGCCCTGAAACTAGGCCGCCGGTCCTAAGGTCGCTGCTTCTAAGGAAATAAGCAACACGCTAAACAGAGTACTGCGGTGGCCCTTGCTAAAGCAGGGTAGTACCTTGCCGCCAAGCCTTGTACAGTACGACGACCTTGCCGATGTCGAGAGGGCTGATTACGGCGTCGTTGCTCTCTTTCTGCATCAATTCTACCGCGTGCTGGGCCGCGTAACCAGGTTCCATCTCTTCAAAGCGTGATGCGTTGGCGACCAGAAACTGATTGAACTCCTGCTGCTCACGCTCGTGCTGGAAAACCAGAAATGGCGAGGTGCTACCCCTGGACTCCATCCTGCCTCGTCCTTCGGTTAGGAAAATCAAGAAGCGACCTTCGGCGGTACTCGCATCATAGTAGTAGTAACGCAGCTCCCGGTCTGGCAACTCCACCCACTCAATATCTGGAGCCGGCAACATCAGCCGCATCTCATCGAGGTAAACGTATTCCAGCTCAAACAGCGTAGTTGAGTTCAGCTTGAAAGTAGCGGTACCCAAAAAAGAGTTTTTATTAGTAAAGAAGTAGCTATAGGGCTCCCAGAAGGGCTTCGGCGCAGAAAACTTAATCCGATAATCAGGGAAGTTCTGGTGGTAAGCATACCGTTTGTTGCCTAGGTCTTTGAACCACTCTTCGGGCTGGCCCAGCAAGTGCTTCATGCGCTCAACCGGCAATATATCTAGCCCGAGCCGCTGCCGCCACATTTTTTCGATGCGCAGCAAGTCAGCAGACATCCCCAGCGGGGTATTGGTATCGCCGACCCGCGTGTATACATGGTGCGCCCTCACCTTTCGGCCCCTGTCCTGGTAATCCTGCGTTAGCCAGTAAGGCTTATAAGGATTGTCGAAAATCACCAGCACGTCAATTTCCTTGCCGCCCAGCACCAGCGTTACCAATTCAATCTCCGGCCGAATGCTACCGGCAAAATGCTGGTTTCTGAGGAAATCAATGTAGTTGGCCTGGCTCTTTCGACCAGCTTCCACTGAATCAAGGCCGATAATGTTTGCCCCCTTGGCTGGGTCGTCAACACCAAAAATAAGGTACCGTTTGCCTTGGTGCAGGGAGTTAGCCAGGCAGAGCAGGTCATGCAGCAAGTCTGCGTTGTTGTCGTGGTGCTTGACTTTGAAGTCCCAATACTCTCCTTCGCGCTTTGAGGCAATCAACTCTTTGATAACATCTTCCAGCATAATTCAAGGCTATGGGAGTAGAGCGGTGAAAGCAAACTTTTGCAAGATAACAGCCACCCTGAGCTTGCAGTAATGGTAGTTTTGGGCCTGCACCTTCCCCAAAGCTGGCTCTGATGGCAGGAAAGAGCATGCTTGCGGAAAGCATTCTCCCTACCATAAGCTATTGCCACCTTTTATTGGTGCGCTTAGACACGGTGGTCTCTGCTTCCGACCATCGCACCATGCCAGGCAAGAGCAATGCTGCTTCGTAGAAAGGAAAAGCTCAATGGTGCTCCCTGCTTTGCTCACCGGCGGATGATTTGCTACAAGTCAATTGAAGGCCCTAGTCCTACCTTCGTTTTGCTTAATTTTCTTAAATAATCAGCGCAACGTAAATCTCAGGTTTCATTACTACGGCCCTTCAAATGAACAAACGGGAGATAGAAGTCAAGAAAATTGCAAGCGAGTTAGCCCGTTGGGAAACCCAGATTTCCAATCTAAACTCGCTTAGTCTATATGATGCCAATATCTTCTCCGAGCATACCATCTGCGTGTTACTAAACACCATTTACAATTACAACTTGCACAATATCAATATCGTGCAGAAGAATTATCCTGCTATCGACCTCGGCGACCAGTTTAACCGAGTTGCTTTCCAAATTACCTCTACAAAGGCAACCAAGAAGATTCAGAATACAGTTGAAAGCTTTATCGCAAAAGGCCTTGCGAAGGACTACGACCAGCTTTTTGTATTAATTCTGGGGAGAAAGCAGAAGAGCTACCCGGTCTTTGACACCAAGCAGCAGATTGAGTTTGACAATGGCCGGCATATCATCGACTTCCACGACCTGCTGAATCACATCAGTTCGCTGCCAACTCCCAAGATTGAGGAAATAGGCAAGATTCTCAGCTACGAAAACCAGCCGACAGGAGCGAAACCCGCTCCAAAGCAGAGCAGTGCCGCGAAGCTCAAACGAAATCTGACCCTTCGCAATAAAATGCAGAAGGAACTGTTGCGGACCGTGCATCAAAGCGAATGGGAGCATGCCATTTATGAGCCGTGGATAAAATTTAGATACGGCAACATCATTGTGCGCAACGTCGAAGACCGGTCATTTCCTGAAGTGCGTGAAACTCCCGCTGGCCAGATGAGCCCGTGGTTCAAAGGGGAATTCTGGAATTTCTACGAAAATGGCCTTGAACTCATATCGCTAGGTGGCAGCGGGGAAGCCATTTTTGACAAACATGGCAAATGGGACGTTCTGCACTGGGATAATGACACCCGGCGCAATAATCCGGATTACACTGTAGTGCGCTGCAATCAGTTTCTCAGAATCCCCTACGACTACATCGTGAGCCTAGATATGCAGGTTGACCAGTACTACGGGTACCCTTCCTTATATGTGGAGTATCTGAAGGATAATATGCCATACGAGGAAATTGTCTACGGCCAAGCCGGGGTTTATGAACAGAAGCAGCTAACACATTATTTCGACTCCAACAAGAGGGAGAAGCTGAAATAGCTGTCGTGTTCACTCGGTAGCCAAATCCCACTCGACCAACAGAAAATTGGTGGGTTGTAGCCCCACTTGTAAGCCCGCCTCCAGCCAGCGGAGCTACGTGGGTAGAATTCGGTCTTTCTTGAGTCGTTTGAGCTTCGCAAACAGAACCGTTTCACCATGCCACCCAACGACTGGGGTAGTCCAGTAGAAACGGACAGTGAGCTAAGATATGGTGGTTAGGAAGTCGCGTTCAAATTGGTGCGGCGAGCGATAGCCTAGCGCGGAGTGCCGCCGGTCGAGCTTGAAGTAGGTGTCGAGGTAGTGGGCGACCTCTAAACAGGCCTCTTCAAGGCTAGTAAAGGCGCCGCCATTCGGGAGCAATTCGGTTTTGAGCGTGCTCCAGCCTGCCTCGGCCTGGGCATTATCGTAGGGATTACCCGGCGACTATAGCTGGCCACGGCCTGGGCTTTTTCGATACGCGCCCGGCACGCCGCGTTGGTGTATTGGCTGCCGCGGTCGTCATAGATAATCAGGCCAGGCGCTGGCTGGCGCAGCGTCAGCGCCTGCTCCAGGGCCGTGAGCACTAATTCGGTGGGCATCTGCTGGTCGAGGTGCCAGTCGACTACTCGCCGCGAGCAGGTATCGCGCCAGGTGGCCAGGTAGCACTAGCGCCCGCCGACTAGCGGCAGGTAGATGATATCCCCGACCCACACCTAATTGGGGGCCGTG
>CALMOO010000256.1 GCA_937871705.1 uncultured Hymenobacter sp. | reverse complement strand
ATCATATCCTTATCGTGCTCCACCACAATCACCGAGTTGCCGATGTCGCGCAGGTGCTGCAAAGCTTTGATTAGGCGCTCGTTGTCGCGCTGATGCAAGCCGATGCTCGGCTCATCCATGATGTAGAGCACGCCCACGAGCTGCGTACCAATCTGGGTGGCGAGGCGGATGCGCTGGCTTTCGCCGCCGCTGAGCGTGCGCACCGAGCGGTGCAGGCTGAGATAGTCCAAACCTACTTCGAGCAGGAAGCCGATGCGCTTGCGAATCTCCTTCAGCAGCTCGCGGGCAATGAGGTTTTGGCGCTCGCTCAGGCGCTCCTCCAGGTCCGTAAACCAAGCAGCTAGCTCATTAATATCGAACACCGACAGCTCGCCGATGTGCTTGTCGGCCAGCTTAAAGTGCAAGCTTTCTTTCTTCAAGCGGTAGCCTTCACATACCGGGCAAGTCTGGGCCTGGGTGTATTGCTGAATCCACTCGCGGATGCTATCCGATTCCGACTCCATCTGCCGGCGCAGGAAGGGAATAATGCCCTCAAACGGCTCGGTGTGCACGGCTTTGGCATCGTCGGCCTCATCCTGGGTGATGCCGTGCAGCAGGCGCTGCACCAGCTCGACCGGCAGCTTCTCGATACTGGTGTTGAGGCTGGCCTTGTGCTTCTTGAGGATGAGCTGCAGCTGCTGAAAAATCCAGATGTCGCGGTACTCGCCGAGCGGCGCAATAGCCCCGCGGCTGATGCTCAGCTTGGGGTCGGGGATAACGGTTTCTTCGGTAATCTGCTGCACCTCGCCCATGCCCGCGCAGTGCGGGCACGCGCCGTAGGGCGAGTTGAAACTGAACGTGTTAGGAGCTGGGTCGTCGTAGGCAATGCCGGTTTCGGGGTCCATGAGGAAGCGCGAGAAGAACTGCGGCTTGCCTTTTTCGCCCTTGCCGTCGGGGTCGAGCACCAGCATGGTGCCTTTGCCGTGGGTTAGGGCATTTTGCACCGTGCCCGACAGGCGGAACCGGTCTTCTTCCTTCACCACGAGCCGGTCAATCACGATTTCGATATCGTGAATCTTGTAGCGGTCGACCTGCATCTTGGGCGTGATGTCGAGCAGTTCGCCATCGACGCGCACCTTGGTGAAACCCAGCTTGGCAATCTTCTGGAAATCTTCGCGGTAGTGGCCTTTCCTACCCTTCACTACGGGCGCCAGTACAATAAGCTTCTTGCCATCGTAGTGCCGCAGGATGTAGTTGATAATTTGGTCGTCGCTCTGCCGAATCATCTTCTTGCCAGTGGCGTAGCTGTAGGCCTCGGCTGTGCGGGCGTAGAGCAGACGCAGGAAGTCGTAAATCTCGGTGATGGTGCCGACTGTCGAGCGCGGGTTGCGCGAGGTCGTCTTCTGCTCAATCGAGATTACCGGCGACAGGCCTTCGATTTTATCGACGTTGGGCCGCTCCAGCCCGCCCATAAAGGAGCGCGCGTAGGCCGAGAACGTCTCCATGTAGCGGCGCTGGCCCTCGGCATAAATTGTATCGAAGGCCAGACTCGACTTGCCCGAGCCCGAAATACCGGTAAACACCACCAGCTTACCGCGCGGAATCTTCACCGACACGTTCTTGAGGTTGTGCTCGCGGGCGCCGTACACTTCGATGAAAGGCGCTTCAGCCTCGGCGCCCACTCCGGCGGCGGTATGGTCGTCGAGGGGGGGTAGGGCCTGGGGCGTGTCGTGCCGCTCGGCCACAGCCAGGCCAGCGGGGCTGGGCTGGCTGCCCACGGGCTGGCTATGCCGAACATCAGGAGTCTGATTTTCAGCTAATTCTATCAACTCGTCTTCCGTAGTAGCTGTCAGGATTTCGGCCGCGTCGGCCGCAAGTGCAACGGCCTTTTTAGGAGCGTTTTTTTAGCCATGCGGGCAAATCAGAGGAACAAGCAAAGGTACGGGAACAAGCTGGCGAGGGTGGGACGAAAATTGAATTTCCTACCCCCTTGCCGGCCGCGGGCCGATTGCTGCTAACAAGCTTAGGCGACGAATGGTGCCGATATAAATTTATTCATCTTGCTTACAGGCACGCAACTTTCTTTTAGCAAACTGGCTACCAGCGGTAGTCAAACAGTCATTCAACGCTTATTCCTACGTTCATGCCTCATTTGACTCGCCTCATATCTTTAAGTGTCTTACTCCTGGGTTTCGCCTTATTACTAAACATTCCCAACAGTTGGGCGCAAGCTGCATCGAGTGCGCCACATGGCTACGATTTTATGACGATTATGGTAATGGAAGGAAATAGTGCATCTACCGCCAAACTTCTCATTACACCCGCATTTCAGGGGAAAGCGGAGCTACAACTGGAAATCGCAAGTGGGACTAATTTCTACTCGGAAAAGAATTTGGCGATTACTCAACGTAACACCTTGAAAGTCAATCAGCAATTAAGTGATTTAACAAGTGCAGGTTGGGAGTTAGTAGACGTGCATCCAATACTTACAGTGTATTCTTTACTCACCACCCGCTACCTCTTCCGCAAAGCCAAAAGCTGAGCCGTTGCGTACAACGCGCTACCCTACCGCTTGGCGTTGTCTTTGCCTATACGCGGCCCTACCCACCTTTTTCACCTTTTCTCATGAATCTGCTCCAAAAAAGCGCCTCGCTGGGGGCACTAGGCATATTGGCTTTTGTAGCCACGCCCGCCCAAGCCCAAGTCAATATCAACATCAATACGGCGCCGCCGGTAGTAGTAGGCGCGCCCGCCAATGCGCAGTACTACTACATTCCGGAGGCTAATGCCTACTACGATGTGCCAGCCCGCCGCTACATCGTGCAGCGCAACGGCAAGTGGGGCCGCTACGAGCGCCTCGACGGCTACGACGCGCGCAACTTCCACCCGCAGTACATCGACTACCGCGGCGATTCGCCCTGGACGTATAAGCACGGCGGCAACCCGCACGGCCTACCCCCCGGCCAAGCCAAGAAGCTGTATCGGGAAGACGACCACGGCAAAGGCCACGGCCACGGCAAGGACAAAGACCACGGGCATGAGCACGACCGGCACTAACTGGCCTGGCTTATAGCCGCAACGCAGCATATGAACTCCAAAAAAGCGTCTTTTTAGGCGCTTTTTTAGTTATGGGCCGGCTAAAATCGACTTGGTCGGCACATTGAGGGTAGTTGTACGTACAATGGGCCTGTTCATCGACCAGAGGCTAAGCCCGGCATTGCTTTTGTCTTTGGTAGGGCATCCTGTTCAATCTTTTTCCCACTTCCCATGAACCACCGCACCCAACTTCTCGCTTTTGTTTTTGGCGCTTTTGCCGCCCTGGCTGCTCCTAGCGCCGCGCATGCCCAGGTGGGCGTTAATATCCAGATTGGCCGGCCTGCTTGGGGCCCGGCCGTGCCGCAAGGCGTTCAGTACTACTACATTCCCGAAATCGACGGGTACTATGACCTGGCTGCCCGCAACTACATTGTGCAGCGCAACGGCGGCTGGGTGCCAGTAGCCACCATGCCCGGCTACGACCCGTACCAGTTTCACCCAGTAGTAGTCAACGACTACCGTGGCCGCCAACCCTGGGTACGCTACCGCGACTACCACACCCGCTACTACCGCCCCGTGGCTCAGCGCCCGGTAGTGGTGCAGCAGCGCATAGTGGAGCGCCCCGTAGTGCGGCGCCAGGTAGTAGAGCGCCAAGTAATCGTAAAAGAGAGAGGCCGAGGCCGCGACGACCGCGGTCGCGACGGCCGGGGCCGCTACTAAACGCCCGCCGAGCACTAAAAAAGCCTCGCTAGACTGACGAGGCTTTTTTAGTGCCCGGCGGGTAGGCCAGGCGTTCGTCGGCATAGTAGGCGGCCCGGCATGTAAACTCGTTTTGTCTATCGACTAGCGCCAAACTCGGCACTCTACTTGCGTAGTAGTCAGTTATCAACTCAGCTTGCTTTTCAACTTTCGTCATGAATTTTCGCCCTCGTTTTCTTGCCTTTGCGCTCGGTGCTGGTTTAGCTTTTGCTGCCCCTCAGGCTGCCAAGGCCCAGGTGGGCGTCAATATCAACATTGGCCTCCCAGCCTGGGGGCCCGCCGTGCCGCAGGGCACGCAGTACTACTACATTCCGGAGATAGATGGATACTACGACATCTACAACGGCGACTACTTGGTGTTTCAGGATGGCGTGTGGGTAACGCTACCCTACATCGACGGCTACGACCCATCTTACTTTCACCCAGTGCCGGTGAGCTACGTAGGCCCGCAGCCCTGGCTCTACATCAGCACGTATCGTAATCGCTACCCGCAGTACGTATCGGTGTATCGGCACGGCGGCTATGGCCGGGGTGGCTACGGGGTGGGCCCTGGCGCCTACCGGGGCGGCTATGGGGGGGTAGGCTACGGCGGCGGTGGCTACCGCGAGCGCTCCTACCCCGGCGGCTACCGCCGTGACAATGTAGGCGGCCAGTTTGATGGCCGCCGCGGCGAACCTTTCCATGACCAAGGCGGCCGCGGCAACTATGGTGGCCAGCCGAGCCGCGGCAATTTTGGCGGGGGCCAACCCAATCCGGGGGCGGGCCGGCCGGGTGGCTTTGGCGGCGGCAACCCCGGTGGTGGCCAGCCTGGCCCTGACCGGGGCGGGCACGGCGGCTTTGGCGGGGGTAACCCTGGCGG
>CALMOO010000255.1 GCA_937871705.1 uncultured Hymenobacter sp. | reverse complement strand
GGTACAGATAGAGCGCCATTTTATCGCTGTTCTTGGCGTCCTGGTTCACGCCCGGGCCAATGAGTGCGTTCACACCAAGCTGGATTTCGTGAGCCACCACGCCCGGCACCTCGGCCACCGACTTGAGGGCGGCTATGCGGTCAAGCTCGGGTTTGATGGGAGTAGCACCCAGCTGGTCGGCCTTCACCGAGTCGATGCCCACGGCCCAGAAATCGCCGATTTTTTGCTGGTTGCTGCCAGCGGCCGCGTTGGCTTTGGCAGCCTCCATGCTGGTTTCGCGCAAGCGGGCGTACACTTCCTTTTGCACCTCAATGCCGATGCCCGAGTTGCTTTCGGAAGCCGGAATAGGGTGGTTTTTAATCCAGGTGCCGTTGGCGTAGCTGAAAAAATCGTCGCCGGGCGCCACCGTCGTGTCGAGGGCGGCGTGCAGCAGGTCGGGCTTGCCATCGGTACTGGCCGTGGAGGAGGTTGTAGAAGAGCCACAGGCCGTAGCCAGCGCAGCCACCAAAGGCAGCAGGAAGAGGTTCTTGTTCATTAAGAAAAAAATGGAGGAACGCCAGTGAGCAGCTTGGCCTCGCAATAGTAGCATCAGCTAATTGTCGGGGCATTGCGTATGGCAGTTGCATCGGCTACTTGCCCTACCCCCTTTCCATGCCGTTACGCCTACTTTTAATCTTCAATTTTGCCCTGGCGGCTTACCTCGCGGGCCTCATCTGGGTCGTGCAGCTGGTAGTATATCCGGCCTTGGCGCTGGTGGGCAAAAATGAGTTTGCGCGCTACCACGCGGCCCACACCCGGGGAATGGGCTGGGCGGCGGGCGCGCCAATGGTGCTGGAACTAGCCTTGGCCGCTTGGCTGGCCTGGGCCGCCTACCCCCTCTGGGGCGCCGGGTGGGCGCTGGGGCAATTGGCGCTGGTAGTAGCTACGTGGCTGGCTACCTTTCTGGTAGCGGTTCCGTTTCACAATCGGCTGGAGGCGCAGGGCTACGACTACGTGGCTATCGATGGCCTCACGCGCACCAACTGGCTGCGCACCCTGGCCTGGACGGCGCGGGCGGCCCTGCTCGCCTGGCTACTGAGCAAGGGGGTAGGCGGGCTGGCCAACTAAGCCCCTGCAAAAACAGTAATGCCTGACTAGCGTACTAGTGCCTAAGATTATTGTCCTAGGCCCCACGCGTACTACCCATTAGCTGCATCGCTGCGTAACTTGCGGCCTTATTCCGGCTTTCTTTTCATGATGATTAAACGCTTCTTGCCCGCCCTGCTTGCCTCGGCGGCTCTGCTGCTGACGTTGCCCGCCTGTAGCTCTTCGGATGAGGGTGACGACGATGTTGCCACGGCTCCCCTACCCCCTCTGCCACCGGCGGCCGACACTACTAACGGCAAAAAAGCGGCTCCGCCAGCAGATAACGACCCTAACCGCGAGCTGTCGGCCCCAAACGCGACGGAAGATATCAAGAAGATGCAGCCCCAGATGTAGCTTACCAGCTAGCGCTGCTTGGGCTGATTTTACAGCTTAAAACCTTTACAAATGCTGGCCTGCGCCAGTAAGCTGCTGGCAGCTTACTGGCGCAGGCTTTTGCGTACTCCTTGCCCCCATGCCTACCCAACCTACCCTGCGCCGCGGGCGCGAGACAGATTTGCCCCGCGTGCTGGCGCTCATCCAGGAGCTTGCCGCCTATGAGCGCGCCCCGGAGGCCGTAACTAACACCTTGGAAATGATGCGCCTCGATGGCTTTGGGCCGACCCCCATCTTCGGGTTTTTTGTGCTCGAAAGCGGCGACGACCTCGTGGGGCTGGCGTTGTACTACACCGCCTACTCGACCTGGAAAGGGCGTATGCTTTACCTCGAAGACCTGGTAGTGACGGAAGCCGCCCGGCGCGGCGGCTTCGGCCGGCAGCTCTTCGAAGCAGTAGTGGCCGAGGCGCGCCGCACCGGCGCCCAACGCATGAAGTGGCAGGTACTCGACTGGAACGAGCCGGCTATTAAATTCTATAAAAAGCTTGGGGCCAACATTGAAGGCGAGTGGCTCAACGGCAACCTCACCGCCGAGCAGCTGGAGCAATGGTGAGTTACTTAATTCGCACCAGGCGAATGCTCTGGCTGTCGCCCTGGTCGGAGGTGAGGCGCAGAATGAAGAAGCCAGTGGGCAGGGTGCTCACGTCTAACGCTAGCACATTGAGGCCGGCCTGCACCGAGGTGCGCGCTTGCTGGTGCAGGCGGCCCAGCTCGTCGTAGAAGGTGAGCGTGAGCGTGGCCGCCGTAGCTGCTAGGTAGCTGAGCTGCGCCTGGGTGCCCACCACAGGGTTCGGAAAGAGCTGGCTACCCCCCGCCACCGCGTCGGCGCTGATGGCCACCGGCGCCGCGTAGTCGATGCTGCCGCTGGCATCGGGGCGGCGCAGGCCGAGGCGGTAGAAGTGCAGGCCGGCGAGCGGCTGCGGGTCGGCGAGCTGGTACTGGCCGCCGGCTTGCCCAGCCTTGGTAGTAGCCACGGCTTGCCAGGCAGTAGTATCGGCGCCGGCGCTGCGCTCGAGCACGAAGTCGGTCAGGAAGCACTCATCGCGGGTGGTGAAGCTGAGCGTGGGCACAGCACCCAGCCCCACGGTCAAGCCCGTGAGGGGCGCGGGAAGCAGCGCCAGCCCGCCGCAGCCTCGGTTGTGAAAGCTACGGG
>CALMOO010000254.1 GCA_937871705.1 uncultured Hymenobacter sp. | reverse complement strand
CCCGGAATCTCGTGCGCCTTTTTCTCCAGATTGCCGATGATGTCGGCAATGGATTCTTTGCGCTCCGACCACGGCTTTAAGTCAAGCAGCAAGGTACCGGCGTTCGAGCCGCGGCCTTCGGTAAGTACCTCATAGCCGGCTAGCGAGGAGATGTTGGCAACGCCGGGGATATCCTTGGCTAGCTCCCGCAGGTGCTGCGACACGGCGTTGGTTTGCTCGAGCGTGGTGCCAGGCGGCGTCTGCACAATGGCATAAATGAGACCTTGGTCTTCGCTCGGGATAAAGCCGGCCGGCAGCTTAGCCGTAATGGCCCAGATGCCCAGCGCGAAAGCGCCCAACATGGCGAAGGTGATAAGCCGGTTGGCCACAATCTTCGACAGCAGGCCCGTGTAGGCGTTGGTCAGTCGGTCGAACCCACGGTTAAACCAATCGAAGAAACGCTGCAAAGGCGTTTTCTTCTTGGCCTGGCCGTGGTGGTTCTTCAGAATCATGGCGCAAAGCACCGGCGTCAAGGTCAGCGCCACGAGGCCCGAAATCACGATGGCCGTGGCCATGGTGATGGAGAACTGACGGTAGAAAATGCCCACCGGGCCGCTCATGAACGATACCGGAATGAACACGGCCGTCATCATGATGGTGATGGCGATAATCGCGCCGCTGATTTCGCCCACCACCTTGCGCACGGCGTTGTAGGGCGAAAGGTGTTCTTCCTCCATCTTGGCGTGCACGGCCTCAATCACCACAATGGCGTTGTCGACCACGATACCAATCGAGAGCACCAGGGCAAAGAGCGTAATCATGTTGATGGTCAGGCCGAAGGCCTGCATGGCCATGAACGAGCCCACCAGCGACACCGGTACCGCGATGGCCGGAATCAAGGTCGAGCGCCAGTCCCCGAGGAACAGGAACACCACCAGCGCCACCAGAATAAAGGCATCGCGCAGGGTGTGGATTACGTTCTCAATCGAGGCGTCGAGGAAGTTCGACACGTCGTAGGTGATTTTGTAATCCATGCCGGGCGGGAAGGTCTTCTTCAGGTCTTCCAGCTTGGCTTTCACCTCTTTAATAACGTCGCTGGCGTTCGACCCGTAGGTCTGCTTCAGCACGATAGCCGCCGACGGGTACTGGTTCAGGTTGGAGTAGATGTCGTAGAACTCCGAGCCCAGCTCCACGTTAGCTACGTCTTTCAGGTGCAAGTTTTCGCCGTTGGGGTTGGCCTTCAGCACGACGTTCTTGTACTGCTCCACATCGTTGAAGCGACCCTGGTAGCTCAGTACGTATTCCAAGGACTGTGCCTGCCCGCCGTCGGAGCGGCCGATACGGCCCGGCGAGCCGATAACGCTCTGCTCGCCCAAGGCCTTCATCACGTCATCGACCGAGATGTTGTAGGCCCGCATGCGGTCGGGCTTCAGCCACACGCGCATGGCGTATTGCCGGCTACCCAAGATGCTAGCCCGGCCAATGCCGCCCAAACGCTGCAGTTCGGGTATCATGTTCACGCCGGCGTAGTTGAACAGGTACTTCATGTCCGTGTTCTTGTCCTTCGAGTACAAGTTCACGTACATCAGCATGTTGGGCACCACGCGGTTTACTACTACCCCCTCGCGCTGCACCAATTCGGGCAAACGGTTGAGGACCTGCGCGATGCGGGTGTTCACGTTCACCACGGCCTGGTCGGGGTCGGTGCCCAGGTTGAAGACAATCTGGATGTTGGCTTCGCCGGCGCTCACGGCGTCGGAGGTCATGTACTTCATGCCCGGCACGCCGTTCACGGCCTGCTCCAAGGGAATGAGCACTGACTCGGTGAGCACCTTGGCGCTGGCACCGGGGTAGGCCGCGCTCACCATTACCAGCGGCGGCGAAATCTCCGGAAACTGCGAGGTGGGCAATTTCATAATGGCCAGCACGCCCATCAGGACGATGACCACCGAAATAACAATGGCAAATACTGGCCTACGAATGAATTTACTAAACATATAATATGGCTATTATAATGAACGAACCTTACTCGCTGTATACCTTCAGATGCGAAACGACAGTCTGCGGGTCTTTGTAGTCGTAGGCGATTTTGTCGCCGTCTTTCACCTTGCGCAGGCCTTCCAGCAAGATGCGCTCGTTGGCGCCTACCCCCCCTTTGAGGACGTAGAGGTCGGGCATCTCGGAAGCGATGTTGATTTCGCGCTGGTGCACCACGTTGTTTTTGTCGACCACGAAAACGTATTTCTTTTCCAGAATTTCGAACGTAGCTTTCTGCGGAATGAGCACCGCGTGCTTGAGCGGCACGGCCATGAGCACGCTGCCGGTTTCGCCGTTGCGCAGCAGCCCGTCGGGGTTCGGGAAAGTGGCCCGGAACGCGATGTTGCCGGTTTCGTTGTTAAAGTCGGCCTCGATGGTTTGCACCTTGCCGGGGTACTTATACACCTCGTTGTTGGCCATCAGCAGCTTCACGTTCACCACGTTGTCTGCTTTGGCCTGCGCCTTATAGGCCAGGTATTCGGCCTCGGGCACGTTGAAGTAGACCCACATCTTGCTGTTGTCGGAGATGGTAGTTAGCAGGTCGCCCTCATTTACCAAGCTGCCCAGCCGGCCTTGAAAGTGGTCCATAATGCCGCTAAAGGGTGCTTTGATGGCCGTGAACTGCAAGTGCGTTTGAGCCAACGACACTTCGGCTTTGGCCTTGTCGTATTTGGCCTGGGCCAGCGCCAACTCATTTTTCGATACGATGTTGCTGTCGGCCAGGCTTTTGGTATTTTTGTATTCGATGCCTACGTAGTTGGCTTCGGCCTGCGACTTTTGCAAGTCGGCCTTGTAGACCACCGGCGTAATCTGGAACATGGGCTGCCCCTGGTGAACAACCTGGCCCTCGTCAACAAATATTTTTTGCAGATAGCCTTTTTCCATTGCCCGCAGCTCGATGTGCTGGTAGGCATGAATCTGGGCCACGTATTCCTTGGTAACCGTCGTGTCTTTAGCTAGCGGACTGGTGACCAGAAGCTTGGTTACTTCTTCTTTTTCCTCTTTCTTTTCCGAGCAGCTTGTAACGCAGTACAATGCACTCAAGCTCATAAACAGCAGTATTCTTTTCATAAAAAGATTAAGTACCATAATTAGGCAGTTGGTAATTCCGGAAGGTGTTAAATTGGGGAAGCGCGCGGGCGGCTGCCTACCAGCCCCAACGAAGCAGTGGTGCTCCGCGCTAATCGATAAATTAGGTGGTTTTTTCTATTAAAAAGCCCGCGGCTGTCGCCGTCGTTGCCAAACCACGAACTCAATCGAGTGGATGGAGATGCCAAATAGATGTTTTTACATGCTTCGCAGTCAGTTTCGTTCAGGCGGCCATAAGCTATTGAACGTCAGCAAGATGCTGGTCTCAGTTAGAATAGGTGAGAGCAAAACTCTGGGAATGTGTCGACGCTATATAGCTTATGTCGGCATGCTGGGTACTACAAAACAAGGACCATTACATTAAAACTGCATGAATTGAGGAGCTGTAGCTGCAGCAGCTGATATTTCGAACGCCCGCTTTCGTAAGTTCCGCTTGGCAAGGCAGATACCTGGCAGCAGGGCCGCCTAATGACGCCGCTGCCACGAGGCTTTACCGCCGCACTTGCGGTAGCAGAGCCGGTTTCTGAACAAGGCCTGCAACCCAGGTGCTGAGCAAGCGGCTGCGCTCGGCGGCCGAGCGGCAAGCCAGCACCGCTGGTAGCTGGTGCAGTAACTCCGCATCCCAATCGCGCTGCCCGGCCGCTACGGCCGGGTGAAACTATTTCAAAAAGCCCCAGACCTGGCCCAGCGCGACAACGTTTTCTACCTGCTGTTGCGTCAGGGGCTTTGCTGCTACCCCCGTGACCGGGAGCAATGCCACGCTAGCTGACACTACTTGTGCCCGGAGCGAAAGGACCGAACTCGTTAAGGATAAGGCCAGAAGCCCACGGTAGAAACGTGACATGCTGTAAAGAAACAACGGGCGGCCCAAAGCACTAGCGCCAGGCTTCCGGGACCACGATAAGGCGCGGGCGCTGCTGACACTGCCCCACCTCTCCTAGCTGGCGCGAGCGCCTGACCCACCTGCTCGCTACGTAGCGAAAACGACGCCAAGGTGCCCCAACGGCGCTGCTGCCGGGCCACGTTAGCGCGCCAGCCTACCCCTTCT
>CALMOO010000253.1 GCA_937871705.1 uncultured Hymenobacter sp. | reverse complement strand
GTCTTTGCCATTGCGGCGGCCACCTACCTGCTCACCCTGGAGCCCACGGCTTCGTTCTGGGACTGCGGCGAGTTCATTGCCTGCTCCTATAAGCTGCTGGTGCCGCACCCGCCGGGCGCGCCAACCTTCCTGCTGCTTGGGCGCCTGATGTCGCTGCTGAGCTTCGGGGACGTGACGAAAGTGGCAGTGCTGGTCAATGCTTTGTCGGGCCTGAGCAGCGCCTTCACGGTGTTGTTTCTGTTCTGGATTATCACCCGGATGGGCCGCAAGATGCTGCTGGCCCGTACCGAGCTGCAAGTTGAAACACCCGAGCCCACGGGCGGGCAAACGCTGCTCATCCTGGGTGCGGGGGTAGTAGGCGCACTGAGCTTCGCGTTCTCGGACTCGTTCTGGTTTAATGCCGTGGAGGGCGAAGTGTACGCTATGTCGGCGCTGTGCACGGCCGCGGTGGTCTGGATAATGCTGAAATGGGAAGAGCACGCCAACGAAGCCGATTCGGATAAGTGGCTTATTCTCATTGCCTACGTTATCGGCCTTAGCATCGGGGTGCATTTGCTCAATCTGCTGGCCTTGCCGGCGCTGGCCTTTATTTACTACTACCGCCGCACGGCTAACCCGACGCTGGTGGGTGGCATCATTACGCTGGTGGTGAGCCTCATTATTGTGGGCTCGGTGCTGGTGGGCATCATTCCGGGCTTGCCTACCCTGGCGGGCGGGTTTGAGGTGTTCTTCGTCAATAGCGTGGGCTTGCCCTTTGATTCGGGCTTGATTATCTTCCTGCTGCTGTTTGTGGGGCTGATTTATGGGGGCTTCCGGCTGTCGCACCGCCTCCGCAGCCAGCTGCTGAACACGGCCATGCTGTGCTTTGTATTTATTCTGATTGGGTATTCGAGCTACTTGATTGTGCCCATCCGCTCGTCGTTTCACCCGACTATCAACGAGAACGACCCCGAGGATGTGCTGTCGTTCGTGAGCTATCTCAAGCGCGAGCAGTACGGCTCGCGGCCCTTGCTCTACGGCCCGCAGTTTAATGCCCAGCCCGACCACTACGAGGAAGGCGCCCCACGCTACGTGCGCAAGGGCAACCACTATGAGGAGGCCCTACCCCGCGCTCAGGAGCCCGGCTACGCCGATGCCGACAAGATGCTCTTGCCGCGCGTGTACAGCTACGAGCCGTCGCACATTCAGGAGTATAAAAAGTGGATACCGGACCTGCAGGAAGGTCAAAAGCCCACGATGGGCCAGAACTTGGGCTTCCTGTTTAAGTACCAGATGGGCCACATGTTTTGGCGCTATTTCGGCTGGAACTACATCGGGCGCGATTCTGACATTCAGCAGGCGGGCGTGGTGACGCCGTTTAGCCCGAGCGCCAGTTCCCTACCCCCCCGCATCGGGCAGAGTTTCGCGCACAACAACTTCTTCGCCATTCCGCTCATTTTGGGGTTGATTGGCTTGTTCTTCCAAGTGTATCGGCGCGG
>CALMOO010000252.1:8054-8337 GCA_937871705.1 uncultured Hymenobacter sp. | reverse complement strand
ACCCAGCCCAAGCACCGGCAACAGTAGCCCCAGTAGTAACACCAGCACCAAATCCGCCAGCAGCACCAGTGTGCCTAAGCCAAAGATTACCAGCAGGAAATAAATAATTTGACTTAATAGGGCTACTGCGGGCAGCGCCAGCAGCCAGCTCAGGGCATCGGGTAGCGCTGGCTGCGCGTGCTGGCCGCCCTGCGCAGCTCTGCGTAGCCGCCACGCCCATGCTAAAACCGCAAATAGTAACGGAAAAGCCAGCAAAAAAGCCGACGAAGGCGCCTGCCATTTC
>CALMOO010000252.1:0-8044 GCA_937871705.1 uncultured Hymenobacter sp. | reverse complement strand
TGAAGGCACCCATGATGCCCGTCACCGTGCCCAGCAGCCCGAGCAGCGGGGCCACTACCAGCAGCGCGCCGCCTACCAGCGCATCGGGCCGCACGCGCTGGCTCAGCCAGCCGTAGCAGGCGGCAAATACCGCCCCGGCCAGCGCCAATAGCGCCACTTGGTAAGCCAGCACATTGTAGAACGCGCCATCATAAAAAGCCTCGTACTGCGGATACAACACCCGCACGCCCGCCAGCAGGCCCCAGCCCGCTGCCAATGCCAAGACCAGGCTGCCCAACCAGCTCAACGCGCCTCCTAGCAAGCTGGGCCAACTCAGCAGGCGCCTACTGTTGGCCAGCGCCGCTACGGCTAGCAGCAGGACCACCGTAACCAGGGTCAGTGGTAAATTCCAGGTGGCGGGATAGCGCACCAGCCAGCTGCCGATGGGGTTAAAAAAGGTGTAATCCGGCGCCTTGGTTTGAATGAGTGAGATGCTGCCAAAGTGCCGCACCAGGCGCAGCATGTAGTCGCCTTGATGCTGCAACGAGCCTAGGTCGAGGTGGGCAGGCGTGTCGGCCGGACTGTGGTAGTAGCTGTAGCCGCCCACGTAGGCAAAGTTCAGCCCTGTGATGCCCGCCTGGCGCAGCGGCGTGAAGTCGGTATTATTAGGTAAGTGGCGGTATACCTCGTAAAACAGCGACGAAGCCAGCGGCCGGGCCACCGCGCGGGCATATTCGCGCATCACCCAGCCATTCTGCGAGCTGACCTCAAACGTCAGGCTCGGTCCCTGGTTGCCACGCCCCTCAAAGTTGAGCGCTACCCCCACCTCGCGGCGCAAGCGCCCGGTATCGGCGGCATAGGCGCGGGCTCCTAGCAGGTCGGCTTCCTCGCCATCGGTAAAAAGCCAGATAACGTCGTGCGCCAGCGGCGGACCCGCGCGTAGCGCCCGCAGGGTTTCGAGCATGGCGGCCACGCCGGCTGCGTCGTCGCCGGCGCCGGGCGTATGGGGCTGCGAGTCGTAGTGCGCCAGCACCAGCACGGCCTTGCCGCCGCGCTCGCGGCCGGGTAGGCGGGCCATAATATTCTGCACCCGGCCCACTATTACCTGGCCACCGTTGGCTACCAACACGCTGGTGTCTTGCACCACTGGGGGCACGCCCAACTCCCGGCAGCGGCGCAGAATGTAGGCCTGCACATCGGCATGGGCGGCACTACCCAGGCTGTGGGGCCGCTGCGCAATCGCCGCCACGTCGCGTAAGGCCCGGCCCGCCGCAAATTCCGTAGTCGGCGCATCGACCGTCAGGGGACGCGGTGGCCGGATGAGGTACACTACCAACGCCGCAAACAATGCCAATCCGGCCAGCTGCAGCCACCGCCCGATAGAAGTATGCATACAAGAAATTAAATTGAGTCAGCGCCACCTTGCTATCAATAATAGTCAGCGCAACATTACGAAGGGGTAGGGCTGCAGGCGAAGCGACTTACTTCGCAGTAGTCCAGCACCAAACAGCGTATCCAACTATACGGCAGGACAGGGGAAAATAAAGCCAGAAGCCCCCGCCACAGCCAGCTGAAAACTGGGGTGGCGAGGGCTCTTAAGAAGCAAGCGCTTTGGCGCTGGCGAAGGCTAGAGCTTCACAAAGCGGGCACGGCGGGCAGCCTGGCCCGGCGCCTGCACACTCAGGATATAAACGCCCGGTGCCAAGCTGGTTACCGGCACGCTCAAGGCCGAGTTGTCGCTGGCCGCCGTGGTGAGGTGCAGCATCCGCTGGCCTTGCGTGTTGATGATGGCAACTTCCAGGCCGGCCAGGCCGGCCTCAGCAAATGCTACCGACAGGCTTGGTCCATCTACTGGCACAGGGCTCAGCTGCAATTCAGTGCTTGTTACTCCAGCCTGCCGGCTTATCACAGCTACTGGCGAGTAGCTTACCTTGCCATCCAGGTCTTCCTGGCGCAGGCGGTAGTAAGCTTGCGCCGAAAACGGAGCCGTAATTAGGCTCTTGTCTGTGAAGTTGTAGGTGTTGCCATTAGGCGTAACCGCAGCGGCTGCGTAGCCTACCTGCTGCCAGGCATCGTTGCTACCCAATTGGCGCTCAATACCAAAACCTTTGTTGTTCTTCTCAGAAGCCGTAACCCAGTGCAGCAAGGCCGCCCCCTGAGGGGTAGGAGTAGCCGTGAAGCTTACCAAGGTTACAGGTAGCGGGTTGTCCGAATTGCCAATGGTGAACAAGGAGTTTAAAGTGCCTGTAATACCTGTACGGGTAAGTGTTTTAGCACTGGCACTGACAGTGGCATTATCTATAAGGATAAAGGGAATGTCACCGCTCTCGGAGCGAAACAGCCTTAATTTATCTGAAGTGACACCACCCAAATCAGTATTCAAGTAATGAAATATGAGGTCATAATCGTGGTCAACATCATTTTCAGACTGAAATGAAAAACCTCGACGGATACTTACGCTCGTACCAGCACCATTATAAACGGTACTGCTACGTGTGACTGTTACTTTACCGGGAGAAGTGCTATTTGAAGTTAATTCTATACCAATACCGCCAAAGTCGTTCTTGATACCCTGCAATACAGGCCTATTAGTGGTAACTACGCCTAGAACATAACCTCTCTCTCCTTCAGTTACCAATTTTGCACCGTCCAATAATGTAACAGAGTAACTACCTGGATTATCTGTTCTGGTTGCTAATATACCAGCACCTATTCTATTGCTAACAGGGGTAAAAGTCAAGCTGTTAACAATAGTTACTCGCTGAGGTAGCGTTTTCGTGCCTCCCCCAGTAATTCTGAAATCTAGTAGAGTAGGCGACGCATCAAATACTTGGTTTTGACCAGCTAAAATTAGAGCGCTTGTTTTTCCTGTTTGCAGAAAGCCGCTATTCAAGTCTAGAAAATCACCATAAATGCTCAGCTGAGAACCAGCCAAAGTGAGGCGGGCTCCTAAAGAGTTGTTACTCTTGCCACTGATTGTCAAATTATGCACCAAGGCAGGTTGACCATCGATAAGTGGATAAACACCTCCACTTATGTAAGGAATAGTCACATCAGTGTTCGAGTTTGGTATACCAGCAGGGCTCCAATTGTTAGCGTTAAACCAATTTCTGTCATTATTTCCGCTCTTCCATTGTGAAGCTTGCACGTTACTATTACCAATAGTTACCTGAAAAGTAGCAGTATAGTACTTCCCATTCGTACTGCCATAATCAAATATTAGCTGGTCTTGCTCATCAGGTTTAGTAACAGTGCTTTGGAAATACACGGCTAGAACATAAGTGCCTGGAGTAGGAGCTAAGTTGATTAAGTTCGTCCTATTAGTTAATCTAATCCACTGTGCTTGACCACTAGGGTCGTCACCCTGTTTGATAGGCAAGTCTAACGGAATGTCGCTCGTAGGCTCACCAGTGCCATCTTGGCGATAGACTTTGTAGAATAGCTGAGTATTTGCTACACTTTCGCCATTGTCAGCGAGCGTATTTGCCTCAGCACTTACAAACAAGGAATCAGTTGTAGTTGTGTTAGTACTCGAGTTGTAAGTTCGGTCAAAAGAGCCAAAGTACTTGCTCTGAATACTAGGTACAGAGCTATTGGATGGCCGCTTAGCAGAATATCTAGTAGTAGTAGCAGCTCCCTTAATATTGCTATTAATGGTAACAAAGTTGCTGGTAAAGTCAGTAGCTAGAGCTAGTGTGCTATTTAGCGCTACCAGCAACAAGGTTATGCCGGCCACGAGCCAGGATTTGTTGCGACTGAACGTGCCCCTAATAGGGAGAAACAGCGCAAGCGGGTGGGTAAGTAAGTTTTTTTGCATGGTGTCAATAAAAAATATGGCGGAATCGACAGTCAAATATACGGTGAATCTGATAGGGCGGTCTGATAATGCAAAAAAATAATACTTAAATACTGTCGAGCTAATAGCTGACTTCTAACTATTTAGCGCCATGTTAATAAGGGAAGGGCAACTTGCACTATCCCAACTAATAAGCGTACGCTATTGTGTTATACATGCTAAGCCTAAAGGATTGGTGCATACCTATATGGAAAAGGCCCCTCGTTGCGGAGGGGCCTTGGCTAATGGAACTAAAAAGAGGTAGCTTAATCTACCAGCAGTTGAAAGTTGTGCACGATGTCTATTATTAATCTTAAAAAGATATTAGTTATTCGCGATTATTTAATCTGACACAACTATACGTTTCTGAACGGTAGTAACTTTTCCTGCAAGGGTAAGCACATAGGTACCCGAAACTAAATCTTGAGGCAACGCAAGCGGAGATAAGTACTGGGCATCATGCGGCGTAAGCGCCTGAGCTAATACTGACCTGCCCAAGGCGTCGGTGAGGCGTAGCATAAGCGCCTCGCCCTCATAGCCTTGTAGTAAAAGTTGCACGGCGCGGCCAGCACTAGGATTCGGATATACTTCGACGTGCTGGGCTAACTGAGGTGCAATAGTCAGTGTAACCACGCTGCTATAAGCTACGGTGCCATCGTTGTCGGCTTGGCGCAGGCGGTAGTAGGTAGGGCCCGCGAGCCGCTGTGGGTCGAGCCACTGATAGGCCAAGGGCTTACTGCTGGTGCTAGCTGCGGCCACTCGGCCAGCTTCGGCAAAATCGACACCATTAGTTGAGCGCTCCAAGGCAAAGTAGGCGGTGTTGCGCTCGGTAGCGGTAGTCCACTGTAGTGTAGCTATGGCGTGCGCGTCGACCTTGCCAGTAAAAGATGTTAACTCAACGGGCAATGGCGCAGGTGCCGTTATGGAAGGAGTGATAGGCGCGCTACGGGTACTCGTCGACATGCTAGTGCCATGGGTATTATAAGCGATAGTAGCTCCGTCAATGTTGTACTCAGCATTTGTGAAATAATAATAAGTGCTGGGTTGAAGGCCCGTGACTACGACAGAATGGCCTGTACCACTGTATACTGCATAGCCTGCGCCAATGGGGCTGCCCTGGCCAAAAGCCGTGGCGGCATTATAAAACTGACCATCTACTGCTGCTAGTGGCATAGGAGCGCCACTCGGCGAAGCAGCTATAGCAACGACCCGTCCTTGGCCAGTGCCGTTGTTACCGAAGCTTATTTCTATGGTAGTGGCCGTAACGTGAACCGCACGTACCGAGCCGCCTTGGTCAGGGGCAGTAGCTTGTGCTAAGGCAACCCGCCCTGGCAACCCCATCGCAAGCCCTAATAGTACTAATAGATAACGGAAATGCATATAATTATAAAGTATAGGATGGTATCAGATGGTGACTAAAAAATGATGGGTTAAAATCACTAAGAAGAACAATAAGTATAAATTTTTTTAGGGGTGTGAAATATTTGTTAGATATGTACAATACTTAGTGGCCTCCTTTATCCTGGGCAAATATAGGACTAATATTTAAATGATAGCCTTATTTATGGCTTTTTACAATAAATATTAAATAATACTTGCACTTTTATTATATCAATGATTACTCTTTAGGTAGTAGATTTCATGTTTAAACAAAATATTGTAAATGTGCAAATAGTATAAAGCTCAGCAACAAGTAAGCTGGCTTCTACTGCATTTGGCTCATTATGAGCACAAAAAAGGGCAGCCACATGGCTGCCCTTGAAAGCATGCAACTGAACGTAATTATCTACTGCTGTGGCGTCGGCACTGCTGGCCAAGGCACTTGCGTGAGCTGCACATCGGGCCACAATTCCTTCTGGCCGATGTAGTGCAGGTAGATGCGCGCAGTGGTGATGACGTCCTTTTCGCAATAAGAAACAATGCGGGCCAGGTTTTTCTCATTCCAGTACACGTGGCCTACTTGCGAGCCGTCGATGTCGTCTTTGGGGGTAGGGATGCCGAACACGCCCGCTAAGAGGGGTAGGGATATGGTGCCCTTCAGGTCGCCAAATTTCCAGAGGTCCATGGTGTCGAGCAGGTGGGGAAGGTCCCAGGGCTTGTGGCCGGCCACGTCGAGCATAGGCGGGATGAACTGCCCGCAGATGAGCATGCGCCGGCCCAAGTAGCCATAGTCGAACTCGCGGCCGTTGTGCGCGCAAAGAAAGAAAGGGTCGTTGCGATGGTCTACTTTCTCGCGGTCCTTGATGTTAGTAGTAGCGCCGTAGAGCTTGCTGCCATACGGCCGGCGCGTGCCCAGCATGTCGGCAAAGCCCCGCAGTACTTCGCATTCATCATCGCTGGCGAACGACTTGACCCGGAAGCCTATGGTGCCATCCGGCAGGTTGTGGAACATCCCCACCGAAATGCACACGATTTTGCCAAACTCGGCGTAGAGGCCGCCGTTGGCAAACAGTTCTTCGTGCGTTTGGCCCTCCGCTAGCTCCTTGGCGTGCCGCTTCTCGCAGAAGGTTTTCCAAAGTGGCTGATGCACTTCCGGCAGCTCGTCGTGGCTAGCATAGCTAGGCACGGTCTCAATATCAACAAAAAAGATACGGGGTAAATCGACGTGGCGAAGAACATTCATAGCAATCAAGAATACGGAGTAGACTACCCCAAAGCTAAGCGAGAGGAGGGGTAGGGGCTTCTGCGCGCTGTATTTTCGCCGCCATGTTCTTCCAGTTTGGTTTGCGTAGCGCGCTATTGCTGCCTTTTGTGGTGCCGGGCGCCGTGGCTACGCTGTGGCTGCTGGGCCGAGCCCTGCGGCGCGGCGCGGTAGCCGATGCGCTGTTGGCCCTACTCATTGGGCTGCCGACGCTGAGCGTGGCGCAGTGGATGCTCGGCTACGCCGGCTGGTACGATAGCCACGACGGCTACTCCACGTTTATGTTCTACGTGCCCTGGCAGCTCAACCTGCTGCTCGGGCCGGGCTATTACCTGTATTTCCGTAGCCTCACCAACCAGGAATTTCAGCTGCGGCCCCGCGCCTGGTGGCATTTTTTGCCGGGCCTGCTCAAGGTAGGCTTGTTCGGGGCGGCCGCGGCTTACGACTTGCTCTGGTTTCATGGCGTGCGCGGGCAGCCGCTGCCGGCGCACTTTGGCACTAAGGGGCCGGCTGCCGAATTGCTCGACGCGCTCAACGCGCCCTTGGCCTACCTCATATTTGTGCTGCTGCCGACCTATACCTGGTGGGTGCTGGTCGATTATCGCCGCTACCGGCGCTACCTCGACGATAATTTTTCCGACGCCGAGCGCCTGCGCTTCGCCGGGCTGCGCCAATTGCTGCTCATCCAGGTTCTGACGCAGGTTTTGAGCTTGCTGTTCACGATTATGGATGCAGTATTAGACTTTGGCTACGCCGAAGCCTGGTATTATTTCGCCTTGCGCGGGCTATTCATCTACGGGCTTATTGCGGTCGGTATTCAAGCTAATTATGCCGCCGCTACCAGCCCGCTCCGCTTCGAGCCCGGCGCGCCAGTTCGCGAAGCGGCGGAGGAACCAGTAGGCGGGCTGAACAGTAGGAAGGCGCCAGCGGCCGCCGTGGCACCCGTCTTTTCTGATGTTATGCCGCCAGCGGCGGCCCGCCGCGCCGCGCCTGCCACCCTGGCGCCCGAGCTGCTGCCGCTCCGCGATAAGCTGCTCGACCTCATGCAGACGGCCCAGCCCTGGCTGGAGCCCGAGCTAACCCTGACCGAGCTGGCCCAGCGCTTGCGCACCAACTCGGCGCTGCTTTCCAAAGTCATCAACGCGGGCTGCGGGCAGAACTTCAACGACTTCGTGAACACCTACCGCGTGCAGGAGGCCCAGCGCAAGCTGGCCGACCCGCGTTTCGGGCACTACTCGCTGGTGGGTGTGGCGCTGGAAAGCGGATTTAACTCAAAATCAACGTTTAATCGTGTGTTTAAGAAGCTGCTGGGCCAGGCGCCCAGCGAGGTGGCGCGGCCCAAATCATAAGTTGGGACGGCCCAGATAATGGGTTGGAGCGCCGGCAGGGGGGTAGGGACAGACCTTTGACCCAGTCTTCACCCAACCTCTTCTTAGCCATGAAAAATACGCTGCTTGCGGCCTTGCTAAGCCCCGTGCTGGCGATGTGTTCGACGCTGCACTCGCATCTATTTATTAAGCCCGGCGAGCAATTCTTGCTGGGCGGCGGCCAGTCGGCCGGCTTCCGGGTAGTAGGCCGCAATGTGGGAC
>CALMOO010000251.1 GCA_937871705.1 uncultured Hymenobacter sp. | reverse complement strand
TCCCAGTACAGCTCCAGCCCGTTGCCGTCGGGGTCATCAAGGTAAATGGCCTCTGACACGCCGTGGTCTGAGGCGCCGCGCAGGGGGTAGCCCGCCTGAATGAGGCGCTTCACGATGCCTGCCAGCTCGGCTCGCGTCGCGTACAAGATGGCCACGTGGTAGAGACCCGCTACCCCCTCGCGCTGGGCCGGGCGCCCGCCCTGGCTGTGCCAGGTATTTAACCCAATATGGTGGTGGTAGCCGCCCGCCGACAAAAACGCCGCCTGCCCACCCGCTAGCAGCATCACCTCAAAGCCCAGCAAGCCTTGGTAAAATTGCAGCGAGCGCTCCAGGTCAGTGACTTGTAGATGCACGTGGCCGATGCGCGTGCCGGCCGGCACCGTGTAGGGCGCGGCCGTGGCGGCGGAGGGAGTAGGGTTCATAAGAAGGAGGATAAGAGCCAACGCAAGAACAGTGTACCTACATTTATTGTTAACTGGGTGAAAAAAATAGCCCGACCAAAATGGCCGGGCTACGTCACCAAATTGTGCTGTTAAGGTTACTTAAACGGTACCGACGACGCGCTCTCCTTCACCATGCTTGCGGGCGCCAAGTCCTTCACCACGTTAGCCTTGAGGGTGAGCTTGGCATCGCCGTTTAGGTCGTTGGACGCTAGTTTGACTTCCTCCGTGGCGGCCCCAATGGTGCGCTGCGTGTAAAGCAGCTCCACCACGGCGGTTTGGCCAGGCTTGATGGGCGCTGGCACCGCGCGGTAACCCACGCAGTAGCACGGCGACGAAACTGTGCTCAGCACCAAGTCTTTGGGGCCAGTATTGCGCACGCCGATGCGGGCCGTGGATTGCTGGCCCGCTTCGATGCGGCCAAAGTCATAGGTAGCGCGCTCCAGCACCAGGCGGGGCGAGGCGGCGAGCTGGGCGGGGGTAAGGCTGGCTCGAATTTCCTCCTTGGTTAGCACCGTACCCTTGAGGCTGAGCACTTTGCTGCCCTCGGTGGCGTTGCTCATCACCGTCACGGTCTTGGCAAATACGCCGGGGCGGCCGGCGCTGTTATACACCGCTTTCACAATGCCCGACTTGCCGGGTAGTACCGGCGTTTTGGTCCAGTCGGGGGTGGTGCAGCCGCAGCTGGCTTGAGCGCTGGCGATTACAATGGGCTGGTTCCCAGTGTTTTTAAACTTAAACTCGTAGCTCGCCATCGTGCCTTCGGGCACTTTGCCAAAGTCGTGGTCGATGCTCTCAAAGGTGAGCACGCCCTGGGCGCGGGCTGCCAGTGCTAGCAGGCACAGCAGGAGGGTAGAGGCGAAGCGCATAGGAGAGGGGGCGAATCTAGGATTCGGCGGGTGGGAGAAAACAAAGTCCGTTAGTAGGTTGCTTGTAAGCTGCCAGGGCGTTGCTAAGGGCCATCGGGGCGCTTACCCGCGCAGCCTTCGAAGGGGCTAAAGCAAATATACAGCCCGCCCCCGGCCGATTTCGTAAATTTGCGCACATTCTGTCTTCCCCACCCGCCTACCCCCTAGTTTGCTCCTATGTCTGTTCCACTGTTAGCCGCCACCGAAGCGCCGGCCCTTCTTGCCTTTACCAAAGCCGACATTCTGAATGATTATCGTTTGGGCTGGGAGAGTCGGCACGCCTCGCTGGCCGGCCGCCGCGAGGTGTTTATGGGCAAGGCCAAATTTGGCATCTTCGGCGATGGCAAAGAGCTGCCCCAGCTCGCCATGGCGCGGGCTTTTAAGGCCGGCGATTTTCGGGCGGGCTACTACCGCGACCAAACCTTTATGGTAGCCGCCGGCGAGCTTACCTGGGAGCAATATTTTGCCCAGCTTTACGCCCACCCCGACCCTGAGGCTGACCCCGCCACCGCCGGCCGCTGCATGAACGGTCACTTTGCTACCCGCCTGCTCGACGAGGATGGCCAGTTCAAGCCCCAGACATCGGCCAAAAACTCGTCGGCCGATATTTCGCCCACCGCCGGCCAGATGCCCCGCCTCGTGGGCCTAGCCTACGCCAGCAAGCTCTACCGTCAAAACCCTGAGCTGCACCAGTTCAGCGACTTTTCGGTGCAGGGCAACGAGGTGGCGTTTGGCACCATCGGCAACGCCAGCACGTCGGAAGGTATGTTTTTTGAGGCGCTGAACGCGGCTGGCGTGTTGCAGATTCCGCTGCTTATGTCGGTGTGGGACGACCACTACGGCATCTCGGTGCCGGCTGAATACCAGACGACTAAGCAGAGTATTTCGGCCATTCTGATGGGCTTGCAGCGCGAGGGCGAAGGTCAGGACGGCTTCGAGATTTTTGTGGTGCGCGGCTGGGATTATCCCACCTTGCTCGATACCTACCAGCGGGCGGCCGCCGTGTGCCGCGAGCAGCACGTGCCGGTGCTCATCCACGTCACGGAGGTAACGCAGCCGCAGGGCCACAGCACCAGCGGCTCGCACGAGCGCTACAAGCCCAAGGAGCGCCTGAGCTGGGAAGAGCAGCACGACTGCCTCACCAAGATGCGCGAATGGCTCCTCACCGAAGCCATCGCGGGCGAAGACGAGCTGGCTCAAATCGAGAAAAATGCCGCCGCTACCATCAAGCAGGCGCGCACCGCGGCTTGGGCCGCCTTCTTCAACCCTATTCAAGAAGAGCGGGAGGAAGCCTTAAAGGTGCTCAACCAGCTGGTGGCCGAAAGCGGTGCCGAAAACGAACTGGTTGCGTTGGTTAAAACGCTGCAAACCAACGTGACGCCCATTCGGGCCGACATTGTGCGGACGCTGCGCAAGGCGCTGCGCCAGGTGCGCGGCAACCGGCCCACGGCGGGCCGGCGGGCCGCGCAGCGCCTGCTGGAAGAGTGCCTGGCCAACAGCTCGGACCGCTACAACTCCTACCTCTTCAGCCAGAGCGAAGAAGCGGTGGGCAACATCGAGGAAGTGCCCGTGGCGTACGCGCCCGATGCGCCGCAAGTCGATGCCCGTGAGGTGCTGCAAGCTTGCTTCACAGCCAACTTTGAGCGCGACCCGCGCATTTTCGCCATCGGCGAAGACGTAGGGCAGATTGGCGATGTAAACCAGGCGTTTGCGGGCTTGCAGGAACGGTTTGGTGAGCTGCGCGTGACGGATACCGGCATTCGGGAGTGCACCATTATTGGGCAGGGCATAGGGGCAGCGCTGCGCGGGCTGCGGCCCATCACCGAAATCCAATACCTTGACTACCTGCTCTATGCCATTCAAATCTTGAGCGACGACCTCGCTACACTCCAGTACCGCACCAAGGGCGGGCAGAAGGCGCCGCTCATTGTGCGCACCCGCGGGCACCGCCTGGAGGGCGTGTGGCACTCCGGCTCACCGATTCAGATGATACTAGGCGCCATCCGGGGCATGCACCTGTGCGTACCGCGCGATATGACCCAGGCGGCGGGCTTCTACAACACGCTGCTGCGCTCCGATGAGCCAGCCTTAGTTATTGAATGCCTGAATGGCTACCGCCTCAAGGAAAAACTGCCGGCCAACGTGGGCGAGTTTACCCTACCCCTCGGCCGGCCCGAGGTGCTGCGCGAAGGCACTGATATTACGCTGGTTACCTACGGCTCGATGTGCCGCATCGTGCTCGATGCCGCCCGACAGCTGGCCGATGTCGGCATCTCGGCCGAAGTCATTGACGTGCAAACGCTGCTGCCCTTCGATACCGACCAGCTTATTGCCGACAGCCTGCGCAAAACCGGCCGCGTGGTCTTTGCCGACGAGGATGTGCCTGGTGGCGCCTCGGCCTACATGATGCAGCAAGTCCTTGACGGTCAGCAGGCCTACCAGCTGCTCGACTCGTCGCCGCGCTGCATCTCGGCCCAGGCGCACCGCGCGCCCTACGGTTCCGACGGTGATTATTTTTCTAAACCCAACGTGGAAGACGTGTTCGACGTGGTGTATGAGATGCTGCGCGAAGCTGACCCGGCGCAGTTCCCGGCTATTTATTAAACAAGAGGGGGTAGGAACACGATAATGCGTTCCTACCCCCCTGTTGTTGGCCAACTAAGCTTCGGTGGCCTAGCGAACCGGAATAACTTCGCTATCAGTTGTTACGGTGTTGCTTTCGTGCAGCGCCCGGTCAGCGATGCTGACCGTGAATCGGACTTCCTCGCCGGGCTGAAACACGTCGCCATAGCCAAAGCCAAAGGCGCGGGTCAGGGTGCCTTTGAGAGCAGCCGACTTCGCATCGGTGGTGACCGAGATGTGGTTGAAGCGCGCGTTGTAAGCGCCGGCCGTAATGCGGCCAGTGTCGGCCAGCTTCACAAACTTGCCCGTGGAGGCCACCTTCACGTAGGGCTCGATGAAGTAATTGGAGCTGTAGCGGCTTGGGTAGGCGTAAGG
>CALMOO010000250.1 GCA_937871705.1 uncultured Hymenobacter sp. | reverse complement strand
GCCCCTGGTATACCCCCGAAAAAGACTTTGCGACCGATGAGCGCGCCCAGGACTTTTTGTTTTGGAACGACGAGCGCTTGGCGGCCGGCGCCGACCCGCTGGCTATGGGCAAAAACAACTCGGGCACCGGCGTGGGCGGCTCGACGCTGCACTACACCGCCTACACGCCGCGCCCACTACCCGACGACCTGCACCTGAAGCGCGACTTTGGGCAGGGCGAAGACTGGCCATTGGAATACAGCGACTTGGCGCCTTACTTTGAGGAGGTGGAGCAGTTTCTGGGCATTTCGGGCCCCACGCCTTTTCCTTGGGGCCCGGCCCGGCCCAAGGGCTACGCCCTCCCCCCCCTGCCGCTCAATAGTGCCGCCCAGCTGATGCTGCGCGGGGCCGAGAAAATTGGCATTCGCACCTCGCCGGCCGCGAATGGCGCCCTGTCGGCGCCTTATTTTCAGGAGGGGGTAGGCTGGCGCCAGGCTTGCACCAACCGCGGCTTTTGCCAGGCGGGCTGCTCGAACGGCGCCAAGGCCAGCATGGACGTGACCTACATTCCGCTGGCCGTGAAGTACGGCGCCGACATTCGGCCTAATAGCTTCGTGACGGAGATTGAGCGCGATGCCAAAGGCCTCGTGTCGGCGGTGGTGTACACGCAAAACGGGCAGACGCACCGGCAGGCCTGCCGCCATTTATTCCTGTGCGGCGGCTCGGTGGAAACGCCGCGCCTACTCATGCTCAACGAGTTGGCGATGACCAGCGGCCAGGTAGGCCGCAACCTTATGGCCCACACCGGCGTGCAGGTGTGGGGCACGTTTGCGGAGGAAGTGCGCCCCAACAAGGGCATTCCGGGCGGGTTGATTTCGCAGGATACGCACCGGCCCAAGGGCGCGAACTTTGTGGGCGGCTACCTGCTGCAAAGCATTGGCGTAATGCCGGTTACCTTTTCGGGGCAAGTGGCCCGCGGCCGCAAGCTGTGGGGCCAGCCGCTGCGCGACTACATGCGGCAGTACAACCACATTGCGGGCATCAACATTCTGGGCGATTGCCTGCCGCACACCAACAACTTCATCGAGCTTAGCGACGAGTTGGATGGGCGCCTGCTGCCCAAGCCACGCATTCATTTCACGGCCCAGGAAAACGAGCTGCGCATGAATGCCCATGCCGAAGACACGATGCGGCGCATCTGGGAAGCGGCCGGCGCCACCGATATCTGGGCGTTTGGGCGCTACGCGCACGTCATTGGCACGGCCCGCATGGGCCTCAGCGGCGACGATGCCGTAGTAGACCGCGACGGCCGGGCTTTCGACGTGCCCAACCTGTATATCTCGGATAACTCGACATTCCCGAGCGCCTTGAGTGTAAACCCGGCCTTGACTATCATGGCCCTGAGCTTGCGCACGGCCGATAAGTTTTTGGAGCGCGAGCGGCGGCGGGATGTGTAACGCTAGCTTGTCCTTGCGAGCGCAACGCAGTGGAGCGTGGAATCACCTTAAAACGAGTCGTTCGAGTATCGTTCTGAGGCGATTGCTGCGCTCCACTGCGTTGCGCTCGCAAGGACATAAGCCTTATTATCAGCTCACTATCTATGAAGTCGTTCCTAACTGAGATAAAAAAGCACTTCGGCGATGGCAACTACGAGGGCGACGAGTTTGGCGGGGCGAGCGGGCACAACGGCAACGGCCTGCCCACGGGGCTGCCCAACAACTTCATGTTTGCGACGGGCATTGAGTGCAGCTACCCGACCATCGACCACGGCAAAACCCGCCGCGACCAGCTGGCCGAGTGCGACCATTACAACCGCTATAAGGAAGACCTGGGCTTGGTAAAGGAGATGGGCCTGAAGGTGTTACGCTACGGCCTACCCTACTATAAAATTCAGCAGGCACCGGGCAAGTACGACTGGGAGTTTGCTGACCTGGCAATGGCCGAGATGAAGCGCCTGGGCATTACACCGATTTTGGATTTGATGCACTTTGGGGTGCCCGACTGGCTGGGCAATTTTCAGAACCCCGAGCTGCCCGTGCACTTTGCCGAGTACTGCGAGCAGGTGGCCAAGCGCTACCCCTGGGTGCGCTACTACACGCCAGTAAATGAGCTATATGTAACGGCCCGGTCGAGCGCCAAGGATGGTGTCTGGAACGAGCAGCTGAAGTCGGACCGCGGCTTCGTGACGGCGCTCAAGCATACGGTGGCGGCCAGCATTATGGGCACGCAGCAGATTGCCAAGCACCGCCCCGACTGCGTGATTGTGCAAAGCGAGTCAGCCGAGTTTACGCACGAGCTGCGCGCCGTTCATACGCCCGAGGTGCAGCTGCAAAACAAGCTGCGCTTTACGTCGCTCGACTTGCTGTATGCTCACCAGCCTGACGGCGAAGTGCTGAACTATCTCTACGACAACGGCATGACCCGCAAGGAGTACGACTGGTTTATGGCCGGCGAGCCGCCCGGCTACCAGGTGATGGGTAACGACTACTACGGCCGCAACGAGCGAATAATGTTGCCCAACGGGCAAATCTGCACCAGCATGGACGTACTCGGCTGGTACACTATTACCCACGACTACTACCAGCGCTACAAGAAGCCGGTGATGCACACCGAAACCAACGTCTTCGACGCCAACGAAGCTCCCACCTGGCTTTGGAAGCAGTGGGCTAATATCTTGCGCATTCGTAAGGAGGGCGTGCCGGTGCTGGGCTTTACTTGGTATTCGCTTATCGACCAGCTAGACTGGGACAGCGGCCTGGCCCAGAAAAACAACACCGTAAATGCCTGTGGGCTCTTCGACCTCGACCGCAAGCCCCGCCTCGTAGCCGAGGCCTACAAGCAACTGCTGCAGGAGTACGGCCAGATTACCATTGTGCCCCACGGCGAGCTGTTTGAGGTAACCAAGCGCCCGGCTACGCTGAAGGTAGAGGTATAACGCCGACGGCAGCCGCAGGCCAGACGGCGCTACTTTTACGGGGTATGATGCTACATCCTCTTAATGCGCTGGCGGCGAGCGAGCGTTGGCTGGCCCGCTCTCACCGCTGGCTGCTGGCGGCCTTGTGGGCGGCCATGCAGGTCGGCTGTTGGCGCTACTACCACGGCCCCCACCTGCTAGGCGATGGCGTACAGTACTTTACCTACGCCCGGCACCTGGC
>CALMOO010000249.1 GCA_937871705.1 uncultured Hymenobacter sp. | reverse complement strand
GGCATTGAGCTTCTGGATGGCTTCCTTCTTCGTGTCGGCGCTCATCCAGTCGGTGGCCATAATGCGCTCGGCGTAAGCAGCACGCAGGTTTTCAACCATCTGCTTGGCGCGAGCCTTAGCCGCGGGCGAAAATGCCTCATCCACGTAGAGCTGGCCAAAGGCTTCGCCCAAGGCGCCGTCGGTGGCGCGCAGGCTGCGCTTCCAGCGGGGCTGCTGCTGCTTGGCACCCGTCAGCACCTGCTGAAAGCGGAAGCTAGCGTCGCCATAAGCCTTAGGCAGGGCCGAGGTCACGTCCGACACCAAATTCCAGCGCAGATACTGCTGCTGGTCGGCGATGGGCGTGTTGGCCAGCAGCGTGTTAACGGAGGCCAAAAACTCGGGCTGGCCGATAATCACATCCTGCGCGCTGCCGAGGCCGTTCTCTTTCAAACGCAGCGGCAAGTTCAGGTTGGGGTAGTCTTTAGTGGCCAGGGCCACGGGCACCTTGTTGTAGTTCTTGAGGCGGTCGCGCAGGTCTACGCGGCCCCGGCTAGCTTGGGCCAGCTTGGTTTCCAAGGCAATAACGGCATCGGCGTTGGTGGCGGCCAGGCTCGGCGCATCGCCCAGCAGCTGGAATATGCTGGTCATGTACGTCTTGTAGGCGGCCCGGATGGTCTTCGAGCGCGTGTCGTCCTTGAGGTAGTAGTCGCGGTCGCCGAGGCCAAGGCCACCCTGGCGCAGCTGCACGGCATACACGGTGCTGTTCTTGCTATCTTGGCCCACCCCAAAGCCGTACCAGCCGCTCGAAAGCGTCTTGGGGTCGGCCATGTACTTCTGGATGTCAGCTAGGCTCTTCAGGTTGCTGATTTGGGTCAGCTTGGGCTGCAAATACTTCAGGCCGGCGGCCTCGATGGCAGCCGAATCCATGGCCGCAGCGTAGAAATCGCCCACCTTTTGCTCGTTCGAGCCAGGCTTGGCGGAGCGGTTGGCGGCGGCCTTCATCAGGATGCGCTTTTCTACCGCCTGGTTGCGGTCGGCCAGCTCATTAAAGCTGCCCCAGCGGCTCTCAGCAGCCGGCACTGGGTTGTTTTTCAACCAGTTGCCATTAGCGTAGTGATAAAAATCATCGCACGGCGACACCGACGTATCGATGTTGGCCAAGCTGATGCCCACGCCTTGCTGAGGGGGGGTAGGCTTGGTAGGAGGCCCAAAAGCCGTGGTGGCGGCCAGGCTGCCCAAGCCCAAAGCAGCCAGCGTAAGCTGGCGGGCAGTAAAAGCTGAAAACATGAAGGAAAAATAAAGTGGGAGTAACTACTTAGTGACGGCTAAGATAGAAACCGATTTGGAATTGAGGTTGCACGAAAAATTATAGTGAATAGTGGATTTAAGCAAAAACCCGCTCCGAATAAGGAAGCGGGTTTATGTTTGACTACTTCTTAGCTGCCGTTGCGTGCAACGCGACGCAATGACAACCAACGCGATTACCGCGCTTTACGCGCCGTAACAGGCAGCGCAGGAGCCCACCAGCGGGCTCCTACCCCCCTTACCAAATCCGAGCCTGCTCGGCGGCGGGGCGCTCCATCTTGTCGCCGGCCTTGCAGCCGAAGGCCTGGTAGAACTCGGGCATGTTCATGAGTGGGCCAATGGTGCGGAACCGCGCCGGCGAGTGCGGGTCGGTTTGCACCTGCTGGCGCAGGGCCTCGGGGCGCTCGTTGGTGCGCCAGATTTGAGCCCAGGCCAGGAAAAAGCGCTGCTCAGGCGTGAAACCGTCGATGCTCTTGCGGGCTTTGGCTTCGGGCGACTTTTCATAGGCCTGATAGGCGATGGTGAGGCCACCAAGGTCAGCCAGGTTTTCGCCCATCGTGAGCTTGCCGTTCACGTGCACCGAGTCGAGGGGCGTGAAGGCATCGTACTGCTTGCCCACCATGGCAGCCTTGGCGTTGAACTTGTCACCGTCTTCCTTGGTCCACCAGTCGCGCAGGTTGCCCTTGGCGTCGTACTGCCGGCCCTGGTCGTCGAAGCCGTGGGTCATTTCGTGGCCAATCACGGCGCCGATGCCGCCGTAGTTCACCGCATCATCAGCCTTGGGGTCGTAGAATGGAGATTGCAGGATGCCGGCCGGAAACACAATCTCGTTCATCGGCGGGTTGTAGTAGGCGTTCACCGTGGGCGGCGTCATGCCCCACTCGCCCCGGTCGATGGGCTTGCCAAAGTGGCTGAATTCGTCCTCATTAGCCCAGATACGAGCGGCCACCAAGTTGTTGAGGTAGCTCTCGCGGCTGACTTTGAGCTTCGAGTAATCCTTCCATTTATCGGGGTAGCCGATTTTTACGGCGAAGGCATTAAGCTTTACAATGGCTTCCTTCTTGGTAGCCGCGCTCATCCAGTCGGTGGCCATAATGCGCTGAGCGTAAGCGGCGCGCAGGTTCTCAATCATTTCCTTGGCCTTGGCCTTGGCGGCGGGCGAGAAAGCTTTGTCGACGTAGAGCTGGCCGAAGGCCTCGCCCAGGGCGCGGTCGGTGGCGCGCAGGCTGCGCTTCCAACGCGGCTGCTCTTTCTTGGCTCCCGTCAGCACTTGCGCGAAGCGGAACGACTCGTCGCCAAACTTCTTGGGCAGCGCCGGGATGAGGCTCGTCACCAAGTGCCAGCG
>CALMOO010000248.1:2061-10002 GCA_937871705.1 uncultured Hymenobacter sp. | reverse complement strand
TGATTAAAAAGAGGGGGGTAGGGCTTGCAAGCCCTACCCCCCTCTTTTTAATCAGCAAACCGCAGTAAGTTTAAGTACCCAGCTCCGGCGGCGTTTCGTCTTTGCGCTTTCGCTCTTCAGTAGCTACGTCATTCTTGTTAGCTTCCGAGGGGCCGGCGGGCGGCGTGCTATTATCCTGCGAGCCGTGTCCTTCGTGGCCGTGCTCTTCGGGGTTGTAGTTGGCCGACATCTCGGCGAGCTTCTTCTTGCCGTAGGCTAAGTTGGTGATGTTTAAGAACAACACCGGCACAGCGAAGATGGCTAAAAAGGTAGCCGCCAGCATACCGCCCACAACGGTCCAGCCAATAGTTTGGCGCGACACAGCGCCTGCGCCTGACGCAAAAGCGAGGGGTAGCACGCCCAAGATGAATGCCAGCGACGTCATGATAATGGGCCGCAGGCGCAATGTCACGGCCTGCATGGTCGCGTCGAATACTGGCATGCCCGTATCGACGCGCTCCTTGGCAAACTCCACGATAAGGATGGCGTTTTTCGCCGCCAAGCCAATCAGGGTAATCATACCAATCTGAGCGTACACGTTGTTGGTGAGCTTGGTCACCAGCGAAAGCGCCACGATAGCGCCAAAGATGCCCAGCGGCACGGCCAGCAGCACCGAAAACGGCACCGACCAGCTTTCGTATAGCGCCGCCAGCAGCAGGAATACGAAGAGAATCGAAAGACCAAAAATGACAACTGTGCTGTTACCCGAGCTGATTTCCTCGCGGCTTAGGCCCGAAAAGTCGAAGCCATAATCGGCGGGCAGTACCTGCGCCGCCACTTCTTGCAAGGCCGTAATGGCCTGGCCCGAGCTGTAGCCGGGCTTGGCGTCGCCGTTGATTTCGGCCGAGCGGAACAGGTTATAGTGCGAGATGAGCGGCGCGTTTTCGACCAGCTTGTACGTCACGAGCGAGCTGAGTGGCACCTGCCCGCCCTGCTGGTTGGGCACGTAAAACGATTTGAGCGCCGTAATATCCTGGCGGTAAAAGGTATCGGCCTGGGCCACCACCCGGAAGTTGCGCCCGTACTTAGTGAAATCGTTGACGTAGGTACTACCCAAGTACGTCGACATGGCGCTGAAGATATTGGTCAGCGGCACGCCAAGTTTCTTGGCCTGTTGCCGGTCTACGGTAAGCTGGTAACCAGGCGTTTTGGCCGTGAAGAACGTGTAGGCGCTTCCGATTTCGGGGCGCTGATTGGCCGCGCTCACGAACTTGTTAACAGTTGCTTCGAAGGCTTTAATATCGGGTGAGCTTTCGCGCTGCTCCAGCATAAAGCTAAAGCCGCCCGTATTGCCCAAGCCCGGAATGGCCGGCGGCGGCACCACCACAATGTTGGCGCCTTTGATGGTCGAAAACTCCTTTTGCAGCTGCGCAATCACGCCAAACAGCTGTTGCGAAGCCTCCTTGCGCTCTTCCCACGGCTTCATTTGCAGGAACATCGTGCCGCTGCTCGACTTAAACGAGAAGTTAAGCGCGTTCAACCCGCTGATGCCAACGGCATTCTGAATAACTGGTACTTTCTGCTTGACAATCTGTGCCATTTGGGCCAGCACGGTTTGCGTGCGCGCCCCAGATGCGCCCTGCGGCAGCTCCACGGCCACAAATAATCGGCCTTCGTCCTCGGTCGGAATAAAGCCCGATGGCTTGGCCCGAAATAGCGCAAACGTGCCGCCGTACACGCCCAGCAGCAAAATACCCACGAGCGGCGCGAAGCGCAAGGCGCGGCGTACGCCGTTGGCGTATGACTTGGTAACGCGCTCAAACCACTGGTTGAACTTGTAGAACAGCTTGTTAAGTCCCTTCGATTCGGCCGTTTGCTCGGTAGGCCGTAGCAGCAGCGACGTGAGCGCCGGCGTGAGCGAAAGCGCCACAAATGCCGAAAGCACCACCGAAATAGCAATGGTAACGGCAAATTGCTGGTACAATTTGCCCACGATGCCCGGGATAAAGCCTACCGGCACGAACACCGCCGCCAAGATGAGCGCAATGGCAATAACCGGTGCCGTGATGTCCTTCATGGCCTTCTCGGTGGCCTCGCGCGCCGATATTTTCTCGGTGTCGATGTAGTGCTGCACGGCTTCTACCACCACAATGGCGTCATCGACCACAATGCCAATGGCTAGCACAAAGCCAAAGAGCGTCAGGGTATTAATGGTAAAACCGAGGGGTAGGAACAAGATGAACGTGCCTATAATGGCCACTGGCACGGCCAGCACCGGAATGAGTGTAGCCCGCCAGCTTTGCAGAAAAATAAATACTACGACCGTTACCAGCAGTAGGGCGATGAGCAGCGTTTCCACCACTTCGCGGATAGACACCTGCACCACCGTCACCGACTCGAACGGCACGTTGTAGGCCATGTCGGGCGGGAACTTGGTTTGCAGCTGCTTCATGGCCGCGTACACGCCTTCGGCGGTTTCGAGGGCGTTGCCGCCAGGCACCTGGTTCACCAGCAGAATCGTGCACGGGTTGCTATTCACGAACGAAGTTTGCGAGTAAGCGAAGCTGCCGAGCTGCACGCGCGCCACATCCTTAAGGTACACGATGGAGCCATCGGCGGGCTTGGTGCGCACAATGATGTTTTCGAAGTCCTGCACCGTCGTCAGGCGGCCATTCACAAATAGCGAATACTCAAAGGCTTGCGAGCCCGTCTGCGGGGCCGAGCCGATGGAGCCGGCCGCCACCTGGATGTTCTGCTCGCGTAGAGCCTGCGTCACGTCGTCGCCGGTGAGGCCAAGCTGCGCTAGGCGGTCGGGCTTGAGCCACACGCGCATCGAAAAGTCCTGGCCGATACTTTGCACGTCGCCTACCCCCTTCACGCGCAGCAACGCGTCGCGAACGTAGATGTTGGTGTAGTTATCTAGGAACTTGACATCGTGCGTTTTCTTGGGCGAATACAGCGCCACTACCAGCAGAATAGTGGGGTTCCGCTTCTTCACCGTGAGGCCCAGGCGCTTCACTTCGTCGGGCAACTGGGGCTGCGCCACGCTCACGCGGTTCTGCACGTCGAGCGTCGCAATATCGACGTTGGTACCAATCTCAAACGTCACGTTCGACGAAATGCGACCATCGCTCGTTGCGTTCGACGATAAGTAGGCCATGCCCGGCGTACCGTTTACCTGCGTCTCGATGGGCGTGAGCACGGTTTGCTCCACCGTGAGGGCGTCGGCCCCGGTGTAGCTACCCGATATCTGCACCACGGGCGGCGAGATGTCGGGGTACTGGCTAATGGGCAAGCTCCTGAGAGCTAGCACACCCAGCAGCACCAGTACAATGGACACGACGATGGCCGTGACCGGTCGCCGAATAAAAACATCAGATATCATGCGGGGAAGCGTTTGTCATGCTGAGCTTGTCGAAGCATCTCTCCAACGCCGCTGGGGGTAGTAATCCTGGCGGCGTGGTAGAGATGCTTCGACAAGCTCAGCATGACAGGTGTAAAGTATAGATAATTAGCAGGCCTACTTGCCCGTCGCGGCCGCACCCTGGGCTGCAGCCGGCTTGGTGGGGTCGCCGACCTGAATCACGGAGCCTTCGTGCAGGTTCTGAATGCCATCGCTGACGATGGTGTCGCCTGCTTTCAAGCCCTGGCGCACCACTATTTTGTCTTTTACCTTGGTGCCGGTCAGTACTTTGCGCTGCGATACTTTGCTGCTGTCGCCCACCACGTACACGTAGAATTCGCCCATTTGCTCGGTCACGGCGCGGGCCGGAATCACGAGTTGGTTGCCCGTATCTTGGTTGAGCACGCGCAAGCTGGTGTTCATGCCCGCCTTGAGCTGCCGGGTAGGATTGGGGAACTGCACCCGCACCCGCAGCGTGCCCGTTTGCGGGTCAACGGCGCGGTCGATGGTCACGATTTTACCGGGTAGCTTATAGGTTTGGCCGCCGGGCACTTGCAGCGTAAATACGGAATCCTTGCGTACGCCCTTCGCTTGCTGAAGCTTGGTGAAGCGGGCAATATCCTGCTCCCCCACGTTCACATCAACCGCAATTGGGTTCTCGGCCGACACGGTATTAATCAAGGTCTGGCCCTGCGTCACCAGCGCCCCGAGCTTCACTTGCGCAATGCCGATGGTGCCGGTGAGTGGCGCCACAATTACGGAATGGCGCAAATCTAGCTCCACGCTCCGTAGCGCGGCCTGCGACGCAGCAATCTGCGACTGCGCATTGGCTACATCGGCCCGCGATACATCAACTTGCTGAAGGGCAATGGCGTCTTGCTCAGCCAAGCGCTTATAGCGCTCGGCATCTTTGGCAATGCGCACGTAGTTGGTGCGCGTCACTTGTAGCTGAGCTTTCGCTTGGTCGGCGGCAGCGGCGTAGCGCGTGCGGTCGATGGCGTACAGCTTCTGGCCTTTGGTTACGCGCTGCCCATCCTGAATATAAATGTCAGTGAGGTAGCCCGTTACCTCGGCTAGTAGCTGCACCTCATTCAGCGGCACTACGGTGGCGGGGTAGGTGTCGGCACTTACCACGTCTTCGCCCTGCACCTTGTACACGGCCACGGGGGTAGCGGGCGGTGGGCCGGCTTGTTGCGCAGCTTCTTTCTTGCCGCACGCAGCGAGCAGCCCAAGTAGCACTACCGCAGGCGCCACCCGGCTAGCGGTTTTTAAGTTGAAATTTCTCACTGGTTGAACGTAATATTGCCGAGCGCCCGCTGCACATCCAGCTTGCTGGACAGCACGTTGAACAAAGCATTGTAGTAATTAAGCTGCGCCGTGCGTAGGTCAGCCTCCGCCACGGTCAGCTCCAAAAAGGTCTTGATGCCCTCGCGGTACTGCAGGTTGATGACGCGGTACACTTCCTTGGCGTCGCCCAAGTTTTCTTGTAGCGCATTTAGCTGGCTCACAGCGCCTTTGTACACGCCTAGTGCCTGCGAGTATTCGGTGGTAATCTGATTTTTGGTATTAAACAAATCCAGGTCGAGCCGCTCGTCTTGGAGGCGGGCGATTTTCAGGTTTTGGATTCGGCGTAGGCCCGTGAAGATGGGTAGGCCCAGCTGCACCCCGGCCTGCTGGTTGGGGTAGGCGGTTTTATACAGCTCCGAAAACTCGTTGTTCTGAAATATCCGGCTGTAGTTGTAGAAGCTCGACAGGTTAGGTAGGAAGCCGTAGCGGTAATAGTCAATATTGAAGCCTTGTAACCGCTTCTGCGTCAAGAGCTGCTGCACCTCGATGCGACGCTCGGGCACCAGTTGCTCGGCAGTGTCAAGTTGAGTTTCGCGCACCATCTGCAGCGTGTCGTATTGCAGCGTGAGCGGCTTGTCGGGGCCCAAGCCCATGAGCTGCTTCAGCGTCGAATACTTGCCGGGTAGCGCAGCGGCCGTGGTGCGCTGCTGCGCATAGGCATTGCGCGCCGACACGGAAGCCCGCAGAAAATCAGTCTTATCGACCAAGCCCACGTCGAGCTTAGCCTTCGAGTCCTTCACCTGCCGCTCTTGGCGTACGATGTCTTCCTTCAGGATTTTGAGCTGTTCCTCCGTCAGCAAAATGTCGTAAAACGCTTTGCTGACGTTCGTTACCACGTCAATCTTATTGGCCGTGGTGGTTTGCTGGTACACGAGCCGCGTCGAGCGCACCGAGCGCGCCGCCAGCAACACATCATTGCTGAACAGCAGTTGGCTAGCCGCTACCCCCAGGGTCGAGGTGTTATTAAGGCCAATGCGAATAACCTGCTGCGGGCCCGTAGGGTCGGTTAGATTAGGAAAAACCGTGGTTTGCAGCTGGATATTGCGGGTGTAGTTGGCGGTGCCGTTTATCTGCGGCAGCCAGGCCGAAAGCCCGATGCGAATGTTGCGCTCCCCAATCTGCTCGTCGAGCTGCGACTGCCGCACCAGCGGCTGGTTACGCAGCGCAAAATCGATGCACTGCGGCAGGTTGGCCACGCTGGGCACGGGCTGCGAAGGCGGTGCCCCCGGCGCCTGCGCTGCGGCCGGCAAGCCGGCTAGCACACTGAGGGCCAGCAAAAAAAATAAGCCGACCTGTCGGCCCCGGAACGTCCAGGGCCAACCAGGTCGGCAAGGGTACTTAAGTAAATTGCGTAACATCAACTAACAGCGTCAAGGGTCTTGGTCGAATGCGACCGAAGCCTAACAAGCTGTTAATCCAGCAAAAGTTTAATAGAACCTCATTACTTTTTCATTTGCACGGGCAGGTCTTCGAGCTGCGCGTAGCTAAGTTTCCAGCTGCCATCTGTGCCTTTCTTCCACAGAAACAAGTAGTTGCCCTCGCCTGTGCCAGGAGTAGTCTCGGTAGCAGTGGGCAAAACATCAACCGAGAAAGTGCCCGCTTCATAAGCCGTGTTGACATCGGTGCCCGAGCTTACTACGCTAGTTTTGAGGCTGGAGATGGTGTTGATAGTAGGGGTAATCCACTTATTCGTCACCTCCGATTTACCGCTGAAGTGCGTTTCGCCCTGCAAAAACTCGGCATCATCAGCCAGCAGCGAGGCGGCTTTGGAGGCGTCTTTGCCGTTCCAAGCGGCGATGAACTGCTGATTTAGGTCGGCCACGCTCACGCTGGCGGTGCTGCTGGTGCCCGTAGCAGCGGGCGTAGCGTTGGTGCCGGAGTTGCCGGAGCATGAGGTCAGGAAGGCCGCCGCACAAAACAAAGGCAGGTAGAATTTCATAAAAGGGTTTTGGAAAAGAGAAAAGAGGAAACGCAGAAAATACGAAAAACCCAGGTCGCCAGACCTGGGTTTTTCATCTTAAAACAAGGGGGTAGGGCTACCAGCTTTTGCGCCGCACATCGGCAGTTGGGTAGGCTACGTCAGTTTGGCCATACTGAGGATTAGGAAAGTAGCCAGCCGGCACGACGGTGCCGGGCGTAGTAGCCGCAAAGCCTTGAGCCACTCCGGCGCCGCTGGCCGCAGCCAGGGTAGTAGCTCCCGCCACGCGGGCAATGCTGCTGGTGCTGGGGCTGCTGGCTACCGAGCGACGCTCGGCGGCTTCGCGCTCAGCCGTGGCCGCGCGGGCATTGGCGGCGGCAATGCGCTCGTTAGCCGCGGCGCGCTCGGCGGCCAGGGCTGCGGCTTTCTTACGCTTGTTGTCGGTGTGCTTGCCTACAGCGTAGCCCACCCCAGCGCCGGCGGCGCCCCCAATCAGGCCCCCTACCACCCGGTTGTGCTTGGCGATGAGTGCCCCACCCAGGATACCCGCAGCGCCACCAATGGCCGCGCCCTTGCCCTGGGGGCTCCAGCCTTTGCGCTGCGCCTGGGCTTGAAAGCTAAACAACATGCTGCACAACAGCATCGGAACGAGGAATAACCAACCAGAGCGTTTCATGGGAAAGAAATAGTAAAAGGGTAGCAGAATAGGCTTAACCGTAAATGGGGGGTTGCAAGCACTGTGCCAAGTACGTTTTTAGCTGGTCCGTGGTTTGGGGAAGTTAGCCCAACAGTAGGGCAGAAAATAGGGGCTGGTGTTAGAGCGTGCGCACCAGCACGCGCACGTCCACGTTGCGGCCGTGGTCGTCGGCGCAGGATATTTTAACCTCACCAGTTGGCGGGCGGAAGAACACCCGCTCGGTAGCTTTGGCCGCCCGCAAAAACTGGTCATTCACATACCAATACACTTGGCGCACCTCGGCCGCCGCGGCGCAGCTCAGGAGCAGCTGCTGCTTTTCGGTGGCGTTGAGCGCATACTCGGCGTGGGCGGCCGGGGAGGTAATAGCTAGCAGTGGCGCCGCCTCCGGGTTATCAGCAGTAGTGCCGCGTACTAGGCGGCAAGCGGGATTATGGGGGGGTAGGCGGCGCGTAGGCAGGCCCTGGGTTTCGCGGTAGGCCAGCACTTCAGGCAGCATATCAGGATATAATTCGCGGCGGTAGCCCGCGGCCGGCGCGCAGGCGCGGCAGTAGCTGTAGCGCCCATCGGCCGAAACCAATACCTCTTGCTGGTGCTGGC
>CALMOO010000248.1:0-2051 GCA_937871705.1 uncultured Hymenobacter sp. | reverse complement strand
TGGCAGCGCCGGCTGCCCGACACGCCGGGCAGGTAGTAGTCGAGCAGCTGGTCGGGGCAGTGCTCGCCGGGCACCAGCCCGGTTTCGGCGCATACCAGCCGAAAGTCGAGGCTGGCGGGCGGCACAAACCATTCATTAGTGGAATTATAAGCTAGCGCATTAAATAAATCGAATAGCAGCGGCGATGCCACGTCGGCTCCCGTGAGGGCCGGGCTGCCCTGGCCATTAAAATTCCCTACCCACACCCCGATAGTGTACTGGCGGTTGTAGCCGATGCTCCAGGCATCGCGGCGGCCGTAGCTGGTGCCGGTTTTCCAAGCAATGCGGGGTAGGTGGCGGCTGGCCGCCGCATCGAGCGGCAGGTCGGGCCGGGTGCGCTGGGCCAGAATGTCGGTGAGGAGGTAAGCGGATGCTTCACTAAGTATGCGAGTGTGCAATCGGCGCACCTCGCTCCCCGACTCCCTCTCCAAAAAAGAGGGGGAGCCTGAAGACTTCTTATTGGTTGGTTTGCCAACGGCTAGCTTCCCCTCTTTTTTGGAGAAGGGGTCGGGGGGGGAGGTTAACCTCAGCGCAGCCCACCTACCCCCATTCGCCAGGGCCGAATACAGGCCCGTCAATTCCTCCAAAGTGGTGCCGCAGCCGCCCAGAATGGTGCTCAGTCCTAGCTGCGGCGCGTCGCGTGCTACCTGCCGGAAGCCGGCTTGCCCCAGCGTGCGGGTGAAATTATCCACGCCTACCTCCGACAAAATGCGTACGGCCGGGATGTTGAGCGAATACGTGAGGGCGTGCTCCATCGTCACTTCGCCCTGGCAGTGCTTGTCGAAGTTTTCGGGCCGGAAGCCCTGGAAATTGGTGGGCACATCGGGCAGCACGGTCTTGGGCGTCACGAGGCCGCGGTCGAGGGCCAGGCCATACAGCAGCGGCTTGAGCGTGGAGCCCGGCGAGCGCACTGCCCGCACGCCATCGACCTGCCCGCCGGTGCGATTATCCCCAAAATCAGCTGAGCCGAGGTAGGCCTCCACGGCGTGGGTTTGGTTGTTCACGACCAGCACGGCTGCCTGCGAAATGCCCACCGTGGCCAGTCGGCGCACGTAGTTGCGGGCCAGGTCTTCGGCCTTGGCCTGGGTAGCCAGGCGGATGGTGCTGTGAATGAGCGCTGTGCCGGGCTGCGCCTGCACCAGCCGCCGCGCCAGGTGCGGCGCCAGCGTTGGGGCCGGGTGGCGCTGGGCATCGAGCGGCTCTAGCAGGGCATCGGCAATGTCTTGGGCCGGGAAGCGCTTTTCCTGTTTGAAATACAACAGCCAGCGGTTGCGCTCGCGCAAGATGGCGGCATTGTTACGGCCCAAAACCAGCCCGCCCGGCCGGTTCGGGATGATGGCCAAGGTCACGGTTTGGGCCAGCGAGAGGTAGTCGGGCGGCTGCTGAAAGTACAGAAGCGCCGCCGACTTCACGCCCTCAATATTGCTGCCGTAGGGCACTAGGTTGAGGTACAATTGTAGAATTTTAGCTTTGCTGTAGTGGGCCTCCAGCTGCACGGCGCGCAACATTTCGAGCAGCTTATTTTTAAGCGTGCGCTCCTTAGGCTCTAGCAGACGCGCCACCTGCATGGTGATGGTGCTGGCCCCGGTAGTACGGCCCCGGCCCAGCAAATTGCGCCCCGCCGCCTGCACTATTGCCACGGGGTTCACCCCAAAATGGTAGCGAAAATACCGGTCTTCCTTCTCAATAATAGCCGTTTGCAACGCCGGCGTTATTTCCGCTAACTCGGTCTTCATCCGCCACTTCTGGGTCGGGTTGAGGTAGGCGTGCAGCACGGTGCCATCGGCGGCCAGCACCAGGGGCGAGTACTGCGGGGGAGGAGGTAAGGGAAATAAGCGGTCGAGTGCCAAGCCTAGCAGCACCAGCAAGAGCAGCCAGAGCAGCGCCGTGCGCAGGAGAACCAGCGTCCACCGTTTGGCGGGCGACGCCTGAGCCGCCGAGCGGCGGTAGAGCCACCACGCCAGCACGCCCAGCGCCAGGGACAGCGGGATCAGCAGCGCAAAGAACAGCCC
>CALMOO010000247.1:14741-20341 GCA_937871705.1 uncultured Hymenobacter sp. | reverse complement strand
ATGTGGTGCTGCACCAGGCGGCGCTCGGCTCGGTGCCGCGCTCCATCAACGACCCCGTCACGACCGATGAGGTGAACGTGGGCGGCTTCGTAAAGATGCTGTTTGCGGCCAAAGAAGCTGGCATCAAGCGCTTTGTCTACGCGGCTTCGTCTTCTACTTACGGCGACCATCCGGGCTTGCCCAAGGTGGAGGACCGCATTGGCAAGCCGCTCTCGCCCTACGCCGTCACCAAATACGCCAACGAGCTGTACGCCGACGTGTTTGCCCGCACCTACGGCATGGAGATTATCGGCTTGCGCTACTTCAACATCTTTGGCCCGCGCCAAGACCCCAGCGGCGCTTACGCGGCCGTAATTCCGTTGTTTATAGACGCTATTCTGGAAAACCAGCCCCCTACCCTCAACGGCGACGGTGGCCAGACGCGCGACTTCACCTTCGTAGAGAATTGCGTGCAGGCTAACATCCGGGCGGCCCTCACGGCTAACCCGGAGGCGGTAAACCAGGTGTATAACATTGCCGTTGGCGACCGCACCTCGCTAGTGCAGATGTATGATATTCTGCGCGAAGAAGCTCACTCAACCCTGGAGCCCAAGTTTGGCCCCAACCGGGCGGGCGACATTCGTGACTCGCTGGCCGACATCAGCAAGGCCGAAACCCGCCTTGGCTACGCGCCGCAGGTGCGCATTCGGGCCGGGTTGCAGCAAACGCTAAGCTGGTTTAAAGAAAACCAAGCATTCATCTCTGAACGGAATTAGCGCCGAGCTTTGCTCACTTCGCAAAACTCGGCGCTAAAAACAACTCCCTACCCCCCATGAAAGGTATCATTCTGGCCGGCGGCTCCGGCACCCGGCTGCATCCGCTCACGCTCGCCGTCAGCAAGCAGCTCATGCCCGTGTATGACAAGCCGATGATTTACTACCCCTTGTCGTTGCTGATGATGGCGGGCATTCGCGAAATCCTCATCATCACGACCCCTCACGACCAGGCGCAGTTCCAGAAGCTGCTCGGCGATGGCCAGAATCTGGGTTGCAACTTCCAGTACGTAGTGCAAGAGCTGCCCAACGGCCTCGCGCAAGCTTTTGTGCTTGGTGCCGACTTTATTGGAAATGATAAAGTGGCCTTAGTGCTCGGCGACAACATCTTTCCCGGCGAAGGCATGGAAGAGCTGCTCAAAGCCAACAGCAACCCCGCTGGCGGCGTAGTTTACGCCTACCACGTGCACGACCCCGAGCGCTACGGCGTGGTAGAATTTGATGCTAATAACGTGGCGCTCAGCATTGAGGAGAAGCCCGCTCAGCCCAAGAGCAACTACGCCGTGCCCGGCTTGTACTTCTACGACAACGAGGTAGTGAAAATCGCTAAAAACCTGCAGCCCAGCCCACGTGGCGAGTACGAAATCACGGATGTGAACCGCGAGTACCTACGTCGCGGCAAGCTGAAAGTAGGCATTCTGGGCCGCGGCACTGCCTGGCTCGATACGGGCACGTTTGAGAGCCTGATGCAAGCCGGCGAATTTGTGCGCGTACTGGAGCAGCGCCAGGGCCTGAAAGTGGGCTCCATTGAAGAAGCTGCTTACCGTCAAGGCTTTATTACGGCCGATGAGCTACGCACAATTGCCGAGCCGCTGCGCAAAAGTGGCTACGGCGACTACCTGCTGCACTTGCCCGACCAATTGGTAATGGGCGGCGCTTAGGCTAGCGTAACCGACGCAGAGGGGGGTAGGGAAATGCTTATTCACTAGAAGCATTTCCCTACCCCCCTCCTTATTGAGCTATTGATTGAGTACCAATCTAAACGTCGTGCCTTTGCCTAGCTCGCTCGACTTGACGTAGAGGCGGCCTTCGTGGTAGTTCTCAATAATGCGCCGCGCCAGGGCCAGGCCCAAGCCCCAGCCGCGCTTCTTGGTAGTGTAGCCGGGCAGGAATACGCTTTCCAGCTTGTTTTTGGGGATGCCCTTGCCCGTGTCGGTAATGTCGATGGCCACTTGCGGGCGCGGCGCGCGGCGGCGCCACCACTGGCGGCGCACCTTCACGGGGCGCAGGCGCAGCGTGATGCTGCCGCGGCCATCCATGGCGTCGACGGCATTTTTGCAAATATTTTCCACCACCCAGTCAAAGAGCGGCACATTGAGGCACGCGGGCGTATCGAGCGGCAAGTCGGTCTCGATGCTGAACTTGACCTTGCGCGACACGCGGGCTTCGAGGTAGGCAATAGCGTTGCGGGTGGTGAGATAGAGGTTTTCGGCTTTGAGAATAGGCACTGAGCCAATATTGCTAAAGCGCTCCGTAATAATCTCCAATCGCTTGATGTCTTTGCCCAGCTCCTCCACGATGGGCTCATCGCGAAAGCGCTCCGACTCGCGCAAGTACGTTTGCCAGCCCACCAGCGAACTGAGCGGCGTGCCAAGCTGGTGGGCCGTTTCTTTGGCCAGCCCTACCCACACACGGTTTTGCTCGGCGCGGCGCGAGTAGCTGAAGCTCAGGTACGCCAAAATAGCCAGCGAAGCAATAACCCCGAGCTGTACCAGGGGGTAGGTGCGTAGCTCACGCAGCAAGCGCGAGTCCTGGTAAAAAATGTAGTTGCGCTCGCCGCCACCCAGCTCAATAACGATGGGCGGATGCCGCTTTTGCATTTCCAAAAGCAACCCTTTCATCTGTCGCACCGAGTCAGCTACTGAGAGATGAGGCCCGAGCCCCAAATTATGGGCATCGTTAATGTTTTTTCCATCAGTTAAAATGACTGGAATCGTGGTATTTGCATTTATTATTTGCTCTTGCAAAAAAGGCAGGTTCGAGCTCTCTTCTGTGTTGATAATGTAGCGCAGCGTTTTGGCATACAAGTCAATCTGGTGCTGCTCACGCTCAGACAGTCGCTGAACTAATATATTGGTATACACCACAGTAGCTGCCGCAATAAGCAGGGCCAGCAGTAGCACAAGCAGTTTGATACGTGACTTTTGGTCGTAAAGAGGAGGTAGCATGCAGTCGTAAAGGTCGGGCAAACCCTGCATTACGACTTAGGCCGGCTGCCGCGTTCACTTAGAATCTTTCTAACCTATCTGAGAATCAGAAAGTATCGGCTACTTTATCGGAAACGCCCGAACCTAGTAGCTCCGCGCAATGTTTTTAAAGCCATTGTTTCTACTGTAATTTTGTAGGCCGGCCTCGGGTCGACCTGTACTATGTCTCATCCATTTAAGGCTGTTAGTCTCTCGTTTCGCAAAGCTCCGCTCGCTATTCGCGAGCTGCTGGCTTTGGACGAAGCCGCCTGCCGCCGCTTTCTGCAGCAGCTGCGTACCGAGCTGCACCTTACCGATTTGCTCGTGCTCAGTACGTGTAACCGAACTGAGGTCTACTACGCGCACGACGACGATTACTCGGCCGCCATTATTCGCGCATTAGGCGACTTGAAGCATCGCCCCGATGCCGGCAGCTTTGCGCCGTACTTCGACTTATACCTCGAGCCCGAAGCCGCCACGAAGCACCTGTTTGAGGTCGCTATTGGCCTCGATGCGCAGGTAGTCGGTGATTTGCAAATTATTAACCAAGTGAAGCTGGCCTACCAATGGGCGGCTGATGCCGATGCAGCTGGGCCTTTTCTGCACCGGCTGCTACACACTATCTTCTTCACCAATAAGCGCGTGCAGCAGGAAACCAGCTTTCGCGATGGCGCGGCTTCCATGAGCTACGCCGCCTTGGAGCTGGTCGAAGAATTGACCGCTGATGTAGCTGGCCCACGCGTGCTGGTAGTTGGGCTGGGCGAAATAGGTACTGACGTGTGCCGGCACTTAGCCGAGAGCAAGAGCTTTGCCAGCGTGACACTCTGCAACCGCACCCGGGAACGCGCCGAGCAGTTGGCAGCCGAATTTGCGCCAGGGAAATTACAAATTGTTGATTTCGAGGGCCTAACTGAAGCTTTGCGCGATGCCGACGTTATTATCTCGTCGATAAATCGCGAAACACCCTTCTTCACGCACGAGCTGGTGGCGCACCTTGATGTGCTGAGCTACAAGTTTTTCATCGACTTGGCAGTGCCCCGCTCCGTGGCCACCGATGTGGAGCAGGTGCCCGGCGTGCTAGTATATAACGTGGATGCCATCGAAAGCAAGGCTTCGGCAGCACTAGAGCAGCGCTTGGCTGCCGTGCCGCAGGTGCGGGCGCTTATTGCCAGCAGCTTGCTCGATTTTGCCGACTGGAGCCGGGATATGCTTGTCTCGCCCATCATTCAACGGATGAAGGCCAGCCTGGAGCAACTGCGCCAGCAAGAGCTAGACCGCTTCCAGAAGCGTGCTACCCCCTCTGAAGTGAAGCTTCTCGATGAAGCTACCCGCGCACTTATGCAGAAGGTGCTGAAGCAGCACGTGCTACACCTCAAAGCTGCTTGCCGCCGCGATGAGGCCGAGCATTTGCTTCCGCTACTTACCGACATTTTTGACTTGGAGTACCAAGCCAGCATTGCCTAGCGTAGGCACTACTACTATAGTAAACACGAAAAGGGCCGCTTGATTAAGCGGCCCTTTCTCTGCAGCATGTTAGCTGAATACTCTAGTAACGAGCAGATTGCTAAGCAACAATCCAACTTCACTAATCGACCTTTACATTCTGGCCGAATAATCCTCCAGGGTATCAATAACTTTCATTAGCTGCGGCACGGCTAAGGCATAATATATCTTCGTGCCAATCTTGTTGGATTTCAACACGCCCCGGTCTTTGAGGGTGATGAGGTGCTGCGAGGCGATAGCCTGAGGCAGGTCAAGTGCTTGGTAGATTTCGGTTACCGACATCTGCTGGTCTTTGCTCCCTTTGAGTTTACCTAGCAGGTCAACAATAGCTAAGCGCTTAGGATGGGATAGGACTTTGAGCATAGCGGCAGCGCGGTCCAGCTGTTGCGCTTCAACACGCGAGTGCAATGGTTTCATTGAAAAACGAGAAAAGATAATTAAAGATAGGAACGATGTTAGTACGCAATGGTAAGAAGATTAGTTCTTAAATATTTAATGTCTTATATCATACACTAGTAATCAGAACAATATAATGACCTAATGCTGAAGTAAAATATGTAATAATACCGATTACTTTATAACACTTTTTTCTTAAAATGTTTATATTTATTTTAAGTAAGCGCCAGAGTCTTAAGGGCGCCTAAGCATCAACTGGTACCCGAAACTGTGCGTATTGAAGCGAGTCAGCAAGAATTTTCTGCTGGCGTCTACTAATGGAAATACCTCCCCTCATGCACCGTACCCTATTGGGTAACGAACTGTTTGACTATTTTATTGCCTTAATTATCTTATTGATAGGCAGTATTTTGAATCGCTTGCTGACCCGCTTGCTGAGTTCGGCACTGTTCCGGCTTACCAGGCGCTACACAGCAGGCGTGACTGAGCAGGAGCTGCATGATTTACTGATTCAGCCACTCAGCACGTTGCTGTACTTGGCAACAATTTACGTGGCTTTTAGCGTGTTGCGCTACCCCCTGCCCCCAACCCCGTTAAAAGGGGCCGAGCCTTGGCCTAAGGTGGCGCTACTAAGCTTATTTCACTTAGGAATAATTATTACTGTAGTGTGGGTGGTGCTGCGACTGGTTGATTTTGCCTTGCT
>CALMOO010000247.1:8403-14731 GCA_937871705.1 uncultured Hymenobacter sp. | reverse complement strand
GCGCTAACGGCTACGCCTGGTGCTCAACGACTGGATAGTCAGTTTCTGCCGTTTGCCCGCGATTTGCTTAAGGTTTTTGTGCTGCTCGTGGGCGTGCTGGTCATTCTTGGGCAAGTGTTTGGGGTAAATGTAGTTGGGTTTGTGGGTACGCTCGGAATTGGTGGCTTGGCGGTAGCCTTCGCAGCTAAAGAAAGCCTGGAAAACCTCCTGGCGTCTTTCACTATTTTTCTGGACCAGCCTTTTGGCGTGGGCGACCTCGTAACGGCAGGCGACGTGAGCGGCACGGTAGAAAAAATTGGCTTTCGCAGCACCCGTCTGCGCACTGCGGAGAAAAGCTTTTTGACTGTACCCAACAAGAGCATGATAGACAAGCCCTTGGACAACCTGAGCCTACGTACCTCGCGGCGCGTTGGCTTCACGCTCATCTTTGACCAGCAAACTACCAGTACGCAGCTTCACGCTATTATTGCCGCAGCGGTAGAAGCCATGCGACAGCATCCGCTCGTGACGCAGGATATACAAATGAAATTTAGCGCCCTCACGCCTAGTGGCAAGGAGGTAACCGTACAATATTTCGTCGAAACCACCAGCTACGAAGAGTATTTAGACACGAAGGAAGACCTGAACTATAGCATAGTGGAAGTAATAGAAAAAGAAGGTGGCCTGCTGGCTAGCAGCAGCACCACTACTCTTGCTAAAGCTAGTTAAAATGCCCTACCCCCATTAAAAAGCCAACCGGCAGCCGCTCTATTTTGAGCAGTCGCCGGTTGGCTTTTTAATGGGGGTAGGGCACTGCTTAGCGCCCGAACAAGCCGCCTAGCAGGCCGCCCATACCGCTACCAAATAGTCCGCCCCCACCCGCACTGGCGGGCTGCGAATTGGGCTGCCCACCTAGGCCACCCAGCACCGACATGATAGAGCCTAAGCCACTGCCGCCCAGCGAGCCCTGCTGCGGATAGCTACTCGCCGCATTGTTGCCGCCACCTAGCACTCCGCTGAGCAGGCCGCCCCCTAATAGGCCGCCAAGCAAGCCTCCCATGCTGCTGCCGCCGCCGCCTTGGCCACCGAGTAGGCCACCAAGCATACCGCCCATTGTGCTGCTCGGCTGCCCCTGGTTTTGGCCGCCACCACTCATAACGCGCGAAATCACCATGGGCGCTACTACCCCCATCAAGCCGGTTAACAAGGCACTTTTTGGAATGCCTACGTTGCTAAGCTTATCGCCAAGGCCGCTCAAAAAGCCTTGCTTAGCGGGGTCTTGCGCATCGTGCGGCACATTGGCAGCCTGGTCAACTACATTTTCCAACGTTGCTTTTTGCGTGGGGTTTATACCTAGGTATTCGGCCATTTTGCTGACCATTGCCTCCTCGTTATTAGAGTAAGCGCCGTCGGCGCGAGCAAAACTAATAAGGTCGGTGATGAGCGAAAACCGCAAGTCGCTGCTTTTCAGCTGGTCAAGATTTTGTTGAATACTTTGATTGGTCGAATCTTGTGCAGCGGCCAGGACCTGCTGGGCCGAGCCAGCTGATAAGCCAGCTTGCTGCGCTAAATGCTGCAAGAATTCGGTTTCAGGAGCTGAGGCTTGGCGGTCGGCCGTAGCTAATGAGGCAATGGCGCTGAGGTAAGCCGTTTTTTCGGCTTCGGAGTAATTCTGGAGGAGTTGAGTTTCCATGAACAATAAAAGTGAAAGAGAAGATGGCCAGGCACGCAGCGCACCTGGCTAGAACCTAACGGTTATGTCTACTTTGCGTTGCGCTTAATTATTACTTGGTCGCTTAACGCTAAAAAATTTGTGCCTGAGAACTAAAACCTTACCCTGCTTAGCGCCTTGAAAATACGATAATGCACATTTTATTCAGGGAGAAGCTTGGTCCTTACAAAAAATTCCCGCATCTTTGTACTCCCAAACGGGAATAACACTTAGGGAGATTAGCTCAGCTGGTTCAGAGCATCTGCCTTACAAGCAGAGGGTCACTGGTTCGAACCCAGTATCTCCCACGTTGATAAACAGCCACTTAGTAGCAATACTGAGTGGCTGTTTTGCTTTTGGCCTAGTGCCCGTGCCCACTGTGGTGCCTACGGCTTTATAAGACGTTGCAGTAGTAGCGCGCTATCTCAAGGGATGAATAGCAAATACTTTCGACTACCTGGCTTAGCCATCGAAACGTCAATTTGCTTTCTTTAAACTTATGATGAGTTCTTTTCCCAAACTAGCCCGTCCAACTTGGCAGCGGTTAGTAGCGCCTACTCTGCTTATAATATTACTGTTGCTAGGTGTTCTACTTTACCAAGGATATGGTTTAAGCTGGGATGAATTCAGCTACCACTACAACGGGTCGGTAAATATCAGTTTCATGGTGGAGTTTCTGCTGCCTTCGGCATGGCAGCATCGTCTACTACCCGCCGACCCGCTGTTGCATCCTACAGCTCCGTGGCCCAGCTACGACCACGGAGCCATTTTTGAGATACCGGCGGCGGCTCTTGGCGGGCTATTATATCCTGGCGACCCGCATGGCTACTACATCTTGCGACACTTAATGATATTTGTGGTGTTTGTGGGAGGAGTTGTGGCCTTATACAAATTGGCCCGAATACGCTACCCGCAAGCCCAATGGCTGCCACTGTTGTGCGCGGCTATGCTGGTGCTGTCGCCTCGCTTTTTTGCTGAGGCCTTTTACAACGGGCAGGACATTGTGTTCATGGCAGCTTTTACACTAGCCATGCTCACCTTGGTGCGATTGGTGCAGTGGCCTACTGTGGGCAAAGCTGTAGTACACGGCTTAGCCACGGGCTTGGCCATGGATGTGCGTCCTGGTGGTTTGGTTTTTTTAGTAGCCTTCACTCTACTAGCACTAGCAACCCAGCCTTGGGCACCTCCGGCGGCTGGGCAGCCACTGGTCACTGCTTCAGCAGCCAAGCGCTTGAAGCTGTTCAGCCTCTATGCTGGCGTAGCCTTGCTAGTTACCGTGGTAGGCTGGCCTTATCTGTGGGCTGCCCCAGTTGCCCGGCTGCTAGATGCCCTGAATACGAGTCGACACTACCCCTGGCCAGGTACGGTGCGCTATTTTGGCCAACAAGTGCCGGCTTCTCGGCTGCCTTGGCACTACCTACCAGTTTGGATTGGTATTACTACCCCTCTCCCTTACCTGGGGCTTTTGCTGCTCGGAATCGCAAACGAGGTGCGCACGCTGATTAGGCGGGGTGCAGCGGCCTTGCGCCAGTCAGGCGACTGGCTCGACCTGCTGTTTGCTGGCTGGCTATTAGGGCCGTTAGCGCTGGTTATCATTGACAAATCGGTAGTTTATGATGGTTGGCGCCATGTGTACTTTATTTACCCGGCGCTGCTGCTGCTGACGTTGCGAGGCCTGCAGGTGCTGACCCGAACGTGGCAGGCGTCCGAACCACCAGTTAGCGCTGGGCTCCGCTGGTTGGCTGGCCTGGTGCTAGTGCTTTTTGCCCTGGAGACGGGCCGCACCGGGTGGTTTATTGCCCAGGCTTACCCCAACCAGCAAGTGTATTTTAGCTTTTTACCTAATTCTACAGCCGAGCGCTTATTTGAGCGTGACTATTGGGGAGCAAGTTACCGTTATGGCTTGGAGTGGCTGCTCCGCCACGACCCAGCCCCGGTGATAACGGTGACTGGCCCGCAGCAGAGCATTATTTATGTTAACTGGACTATTCTGACGCCAGCACAAAGGCAACGCATTAAGATTGTCGATGATGGTTCGCAAGCTCGCTATTACCTTACTGCCTATCGCTGGGACAGAGCGCCCTACCCCCAGGACCTTGGCCCAGAGGTGCTGGCTTACCGGCCCGGTGGGGGCATCAAGGCGCTCTCCATCTTTCGGCGCGATTTCTTGAGCCGGCCGCTGCCGCCTAAGCCCATCGGGCATGTTCCCTAATCTTGGCCGCTGCCGCCGAAGTAATTTTGCCAAATGCCCCTGCTTGAAGTTCTCTCCGCCGCTCATCGGCAACAATTCTATGACCTGCCGCGCCGCCTGCACCAGGCCGTGCCCGTGCACATAGCGCCGCTCGACAATGAGCTGGAAGCTGTGTTCGACCCGGCTAAAAATGCGCTGTTTGCGGCGGGCGGCCAGGCTATACGCTGGCTGCTCACGGATGGTAATGGTTTGGTTATCGGCCGCATTGCCGCCTTTATCAACCAGCTGACTTCGACGGCCACCGACCCTTCGCTGCCGACGGGGGGGGTAGGCTTTTTTGAGTGCATCAATGACCAAGCCACGGCCAATGAACTACTTGATGTGGCCTGCCAGTGGCTCCGAACGCGCGGCATGCTAGCCGTGGATGGCCCCATCAACTTCGGCGACCGCGACCGGTTTTGGGGCGTGCTTATCGATGGCTTTGAGCACGAGCCTAACTATGGCATGTTCTGGCAGCCAGCTTATTATCAGGCGCTACTCGAAAGTTATGGTTTTCAGCTTTATTTCAAACAGTATACCTGCTACCGGCCGGTATTGCAGCAGCTGCATCCTAGCTTCGAGAAGAAACTGACAGAGCTGACGGCGGCGGGCTACGTCTTTACCCATGCCCGCAAGGCTGAGCCCGAGAAGCTGGCTCAGGACTTTCACCACGTCTACAACCTGGCCTGGGGCAAGCACGCAGGCGTGAAGCCCATGACTATGGACCAGGCCCGCACCTTAGTGCGCGAGATGAAGCCCGTGCTCGATGAGCGTTTGCTGGGCTTCGCTTACTACAACAATGAGCCGGTGGCTTTCTTCCTGAACCTGCCCGAGCTAAACCAGATTTTTAAGCGCGTGGGCCACACGCTGGATTTGGTGGGCAAGCTGCGCTTTTTGTGGGAGCAATGGCGCTACATGCGCCGACCCGACAAGAAAATACTGGGCATTATCTATGGCGTAGTACCTGAACACCAAGGCAAAGGTGTGGAAAATGCCCTCACGCTTGCTACCCAGTATCTATTTATCGAGGGCGGCTATGCCAACATTGAAATGAACTGGATTGGCGATTTTAACCCGCGCATGCTCGTCGTTACGCGCAGCATTGGGGCCAAAATCATCAAGACCCACGCTACTTACCGTAAGCTCTTTGTCGACCGGCCTTTCGATCGCTACCCAATTATTCGGTGAGGAGTGCGGGCAATGGGTAATAGGAGTAATGATGTTCTACGCTTTCACCCTAGCAGTACTCTCAATTGCCCATTACTTGCATTACCCTTTCCGAAATGCAGCGTCCAACGCCAGCACCTGGGGTAGTACTAGTTGCGAGTCGTCATTATACACCACATACTCGGCACGCTGCAGCTTTTCTTCTTCGCTAAGCTGCTTGCCCATAATAGCTTGCACATCGGCGGACGCGCGGTGGGCATCGCGGCGCAGCACCCGGGCCATGCGTACTTCGGGTGGCGCAAACACGGTGATGATACTGTCGAGCCCGCGGTAAGCCCCCGATTCGTAAAGCAAGGCGGCTTCTTTAAGTAGATAGGGGTAGCCGGCGGCCACCTGCGCCGCCGTCCAAGTTGCAAAATCTTCTCCTACGCGCGGATGCACCAAGGCATTGAGCCGCGCCAACTGCGTAGCATCGTTGAACGCAACCTGCGCCAGGTAAGAACGGTTGAGCTGGCCAGCGGCATCATAGACGGCTGGTCCGAAGGCAGCTTGCAGCTGCGCGCGCAGCACTTCGTCGTGGGCCATTACCCACTTGGCCCGGCTATCGGAGTCGTACACTGGCACGCCCAGCGCAGCAAATAAGCGCGCGACCACACTTTTACCCGAACCAATGCCCCCGGTAATGCCAATGCGCAGCATAACAGTTAATTAACGGTGAGGAATAAGCCATTACGCAGATGCTAATGACTTATTCCTCGTTCTTGCTTGAGGAAGAATCGCCGCCCGGCACCAGGTAGTAGGTGGCCGAGTCGGCGGGAAGCGCCTGCAGCCGCACGGTGCCTAGGGCGCGGCGCAAGGGCGGCCGCAGCGGTGAGTGGAAGGGCGGCGTATCGAGCAGGCGCAGGCGCACCTCGGCGGGGGGCCGGTTCAGGCCAAGCACCCGGCTGAGCAGCCGCCAGCCTACCCCGCGCACTACTACGTCTACGGTGGGGGGTAGGGGCCGCGCCGGGTGGTAGCGCCGCGCATTGTAGTGCCAGCGCACGGGGTAGCTCAGCTCAGCCAGGTTAGGCTTGCTGAGGGCTCGTAGCATCCAGAGCGTGCTGGCAATAACCAAGCACGCGAGCACTGCCCGGTAGAAGCTCGGCTCTTGCCCCGCGAAAGGGCGTAGCAAGCTGCCAAGCAAACGCGGCAGGCGGCGCGGCGCCGGGCGCGGCCAACTGGGCGCAGGCCGCAGAGAAGCC
>CALMOO010000247.1:6480-8393 GCA_937871705.1 uncultured Hymenobacter sp. | reverse complement strand
CGGTCGCTACGGTTTCGCCAGTGGTAGTGGCGCCCGCCACGCGCGAAATGGCCGAGCGGTCAAAGCGCAGGCGCTGGCCGCGCTCTACTTCGAGCAGCACAGTTTCGGGCCCTACTTCTACCAGCAGGCCATGCAGGCCGCCGATGGTAACCACCCGCGTACCCTTCACCAGCGACTCGCGAAAGGCTTTGGTTTCGGCAGTTTTACGCTGCTGCGGCCGAATCATAAAGAAATACAGCACTAGGCCAATGGCAACCGGAAAAACGAGTTGCATGATGCCGCTACTCGTTGGGGCTTGCAGGAGGAGGGTAAGAAAAGTCATGAGGTTGATAGGCTGATTTTGATGTGCTGATTATTGATGTGCTAATGTGTTAGTTTGAAAATGTGCTGCTTGGCTGCTTGCGGCCTCAGAAGTTTGCAGCGTTAGTACATCAACACATTAAAAATCAGCACATCAAAAAACTATTCCGATAACACGTTGCCTTTGATGTAGATAACCGTTATGTTGGGCTGGGTATTGGCTCGCACGCTCACCTGTTTGCTAATGAGGCCGTGCTTGCCGTGGCTGTCAAACTGCACGTCGAGGGTGCCCTTGGCGCCGGGTGCCACGGGCTCCTTAGTCCAGTTGGGAGTAGTGCAGCCGCAGGAAGCCGTGGCATCGGCAATGAGTAGCGGCGTCTTGCCGGTGTTGGTGAAGTTGAACGTATGCTGCACCTTGCTCCCGGGCTTGATGTCACCGAAATCAAACTGATTTTCGGCAAACGTCATGACCGGCGCGTTGGGGTTCGGCGCTTCCGTGTCGCTGGCTACGTTGGGGTTGTCGATGGTTGGGTTAGCCTTGGCGTCGCCATCGGCGGCGGCGGCCGCGGCGTTCATGCCTTGGGTGCCCGCTTCGGGAGCCTTATCGCGGTTGCAACTGGCTATCAACAAGCTGACAGCTAATAAGATACTACTGTTTTTCATGCCTTCAAGAATACGTTGTTTGGCTAGCTAGTAGCGGCCCAACGCTGAGCGCACAGCCGTGCGTTCCTATAGTTTTTCAATAACAAATTGCGCAAATTCCTGGGTCGAAGCCTGGCCACCAAGGTCGCCGGTGCACTGCTCTTTGCGCAGAAATGTCTCGTTGAGGGCGTGCTCGATGCGCGCAGCGTGCTCCTTCTCGCCGAGGTGTTCCAGCATCATCAGGGCCGAACGCAACAGGGCCGTGGGATTGGCTTTGCCCTGGCCCGCAATGTCGGGGGCCGAGCCGTGCACGGCCTCAAAAATGGCCATGCTGTCGCCAATGTTGGCGCCGCTTACTACCCCCAGGCCGCCCACTAGGCCCGCGCAGAGGTCTGATAAGATGTCGCCAAAGAGGTTGGTCGTCACAATTACGTCGAACTGCTCGGGCTTGCTCACCAGCTGCATGCACATGTTGTCGATGATGCGGTCGTCGTAAAAAGTGACCTGCGGAAACTCGGCTGAGGCTTCGAGGCAGGCGTCCAGCATCAGCTTGCCAGCATTCTTCAGGATGTTGCCTTTGTGAGCCATCGTGACGTGCTTGCGGCCGTGCTTGGCCGCATAGGCGAACGCCGCCCGGCAGATTTTGCGGCAGCCTTCGACCGTGATGCGGCTGATGGAATCGGCAATACCCAATCGCTCGTCCCACATTTCGAGGCCGGCGTACAAGCCCTCGGTGTTTTCGCGAAACAGCACTAAATCAATGCCTTCAAAGCGGGTTTTTATCCCAGCAGTGGTCTTAGCCGGGCGCACGTTTTGGTATAGGTCGTAGCGCTGGCGCAGCGTGATATTTACGCTCTTAAAGCCCTTGCCTACGGGCGTGGTGATGGGTCCTTTGAGGGCGCAGCGGTTGCGTTCCAGCGAATCGAACAGCGTTTGGGGCAGCAGTTGGCCGCTTTCTTCTAGAGCTGTCT
>CALMOO010000247.1:1083-6452 GCA_937871705.1 uncultured Hymenobacter sp. | reverse complement strand
CCTCCCACTGCACGGGAACTTGGGCGGCAGAAAAAATATCGACAACGGCGCGGGTAATTTCGGGTCCAATGCCATCGCCGGGGATAAGAGTTACGAGGTGCATGTGCGTGGTGGTGAGATAGAGTTGGGAGGTTAGTAGCGGAGGCGAGCGAGGCGAGAACCCAGCCAAATGCGCCAGTACAAAATACGCTATTGAATTGCCAAGTCCCTACCCCACCCGCCGCTTAGTTTAGCGCACGCGCCGCGAGTTTATCTGGTTGATGAGCTGGTCTACGTCGCCGAGCAACTGCTCGGCTTTGGTTTTAGCGTCCTGAATTACCCGCTGGCCCTCGGTTTTAGCCGAGGAAGCGCCATTGCCGGCATCGCGGCTGGTGACGAGGCTTTCGGTGAGGTCGGCGAGTACCGAACGGTACTTTTCGAGCTGGTAGCTGAGCCAGGAACGGGTTTCGCGGCCGGTTTCGGGGGCGTAAAGCAGGCCGATGGCGGCCCCGGCGAGGGCACCGCCCGTGAAGCAAAGCAGGCCGGTGGTGGTTTTGCTAGCCATGGGTAGGGTCGAGAGGAGTAGAAGAAAAGAAGAGTAAGGTGTTTACAAGAAGCGCAGCGATTGACTGGCTGACCTGCCAAACGCTGCTAACGCTTATTGATTGTCGAGCAGCCCGCGGCCCGACTTGCGGATTTCGCCGCTAGCGGCCAGGTCTTGGGCGAGCTTATCCAGAATGCCGTTTACGAATTGCTTGCTCTTGGGGGTGCTGTATATTTTGCTGATTTCGATGTATTCATTGATAGTCACTTTCACCGGGATGCCCCGGAAGAGCTGCATTTCGCAGAGCGCCATTTTCAGAATAATCTTGTCGAGCAGTGCCACGCGCTCCACATCCCAGTTCTGCACCGACTCGGCAATTAGCTTTTCAAACTTAGCATCGTCGGCCAGGGTCTGCTTGTAGAGCGTTTCAGCAAATTCGCGGTCATCGTGCCAGTTGGCGCTCAGGTTCATCAGCTCTTGCTTCTCATCGGCGGCGAAGGGAAGCATTTTCAGCGTCTTGAGCACCAGGTTGCGCACGATGGGGCGGTTTTCTTCCCAGTTCAGGTCGTTGCCTTCTAGGTAGCGGGGTAGGGCTTCGCCCTTGAACACGAAAGCTTTGTAGATGTGCCGCAGCACCTCCATATCGGCTTCGTAATCGGCATCGGCGATACCCGTGTTTTTGCCGGCCAGGTAGGCCTGCACCGTTTCGTCGGGCTTCATTTCGCGCTGCCAAGCTTCGCGCAAGGCGTCTAGCTCTTCTGCATCAGTCCATTGCAGCTTGCGCCGGATGGTAGTTTGCAGCAGCTGCTCGTTCTCGCGCAGCTTCTCAAACGCAGCGTTGCCGAAGAGACGCGCCGTGGCTTCGACCTCGAAGCGGGGCCCCGTGAAGCGCCGGGCTTCCCGCTCATTATCCTCGGTAATAATTTGCAGCAGCGCCTGCGGCAAATTCAGCAGGTGCAAGTATTGGTCGTGGATGCTCTCGGCGCCTTGCAGCAGCTGGCCGCCATAAAACGTGCCTTCCCGCTGCACCAGCTTCTGGTAGGCCTCGATGGCTGTGCGCACGGCATCGGCCACTTCTTGGTCATCAGAGCCCGATTCGGGCAGTTCGCCGGTGCGGTGCCACTCGCGCAGCTGCGCCTCGCCCAGCTTGCGCTGGCCCTCAAGCAGGCGGCGGTCGGGGGCTTTGTCGGCGGTGAGGTCGGGCTCAAACGCCGCCGCGATGCGGTCGTGGGCCAGCAGCAAGTCGGCCGCCACCGCTTGGTGGTAAGCGTAGAGGGACTGCATGACCTTGATTCTTAGTAAGCGGCGGTTTAGCATGGTTTGGATTTTAGCTGTTAGCTTATAGCTATTAGCTGTTGGCTTTCAGTGTCAACGATTCCCATTTTAACTGAGAAGTTGCCAGCTAATAGCTATAGGCTAACAGCTAAAGATTAATACGTTGATTTTACTTTGCCCACTGCTGCAATGCGCTCCTCGGCTTGGCGAATGGCTGCGGCTTGTGGGTGAGTGTTTTCCTGCTCGGCTTTATTTAGCACTTGCAGGGTGTAGTCGTAAATTTTTTCGGTTTGCATGAGCGCACCCTGGCGGCTGCTACCCACTATTTCGGAGTATACGTTGATGAGCCCACCCGCATTGATTAGGAAGTCGGGCGCGTACACAATGCCGCGGCGCACTAGCTCGGGGCCGTGCTCGTTTTCATTTTCGAGTTGATTATTGGCCGAGCCAGCAATAACGCGGCACTTCAGGCGCTTGATTGTCTTGTCGTTGATAGTGGCACCCAGCGCGCAAGGCGAGTAGATGTCCACGTCCTGGTCGTAGATTTCATCGAGGCCCACGGCCACCGCCCCAAAGCGGCTGGCCGCTTCGTAGGCCCGCTCCTCGTAGTAGTCGGTGAGCACGAGTTGGGCGCCTTCCTTCTGCAAATACTCCAGCAGGTAGGTGCCCACGTGCCCTACCCCCTGCACCGCGATGCGGCGACCGGCGAGACTGTCCGAGCCGAAGGCTTTTTTGGCGGCGGCCTTCATGCCCATGTAGGTGCCGTAGGCGGTTACGGGCGACGGGTCGCCGCTACCCCCCATGCTTTCGGGCAGGCCGGCTACGTGCTTGGTTTCCATGCGGATGTACTCCATGTCCTTAGTGGTCATGTTCACATCTTCGGCCGTAATGTACTTGCCGTTCAGGTTGTTCACGAAGCGGCCGAACTTGCGCAGCAAGGCTTCGTTCTTGAGCTTTTTGGCGTCGCCGATAATCACGGCTTTGCCCCCGCCCAGATTCAAGCCCGAGATGGCGGCTTTGTAGGTCATGCCGCGCGAGAGGCGCAGCACATCGTGCAGGGCTTCGGCCTCGGTGGCGTAGTGCCAGAGGCGAGTGCCGCCCAGGGCTGGGCCGAGCACCGTATTGTGGATGCCGATGATGGCTTTGAGGCCAGTCTCGTGGTCGTGGCAGAACACCACTTGTTCGTGCTGGAATTCGGCCACCTGGTCGAATACCGATGCCTGGTCAACGGGCGCGTCGAGAATCATGTGAGAATTGGGAAAAATGGGTGGGAAAAAGGGAGGGAAGAGTAGGTTGTAACTTTGTTTACCTTGTCATGCTGACCAACGGGAAGCATCTTATCCCCGCAGAACGAGGCGTTGCTTCTACTTGTTCAGGTCGATAACATCGAGCTGCTTCGCGTTAGTGAGAAGATGCTTCCCGTTGGTCAGCACGCCAAATGGTGCTACAAAAGTACCCGTTTTTTTCCGGTTGCGCCCCCTGCCGCCGCTCCTACCCTGCTCCTATGCCTACCCGCTCGCTCGTCGCCGTCAACGTCCACATCTTCCACTATAAGTGGCACTTTCTGGGCGGCGTACTCTTTGTGATACTCAGCACGTTGCTGACTATTTTCCCGGCGCAGCTGGTGCGCTACTCTTTCGACCTGGTGAATGAGGGCATTGACCTTTTTCACCTCTACGCCGGCACGCAGGCACAGGCGGGTGTGTACCAGTTGTTTGGGCGCAACGTGCTGTTTTACGGCATGTTGATTATCCTGCTGGCCCTGTTGCGGGGCATTTTTCTGTTCTTCATGCGCCAGACACTTATCGTGATGTCGCGCCTGATTGAGAATGACCAGAAAAACCAGATTTTTCAGCACTACCAGTCCTTACCCCTCAGCTTCTACCGCCGCCACAGCACCGGCGACTTAATGTCGCGCATCTCCGAAGACGTGGGCCGCGTGCGCATGTATTTGGGACCGGGCATCATGTACTTTTTGCAGCTCGTGGTGCTGTTCATTCTGGTGGTGCCATTGATGCTACTGGTGAATGTCCGGCTCACGCTGCTCACCATCCTACCCCTGCCTATTTTGTCGGTTACCATCTTCTACATCAATAACTTGATTGAGAAGAAGTCAGACGAGATTCAGCGGGCGCTGGCCAGCATGACCACCTTTACGCAGGAGGCTTTTTCGGGTATTCGGGTGCTCAAATCGTTTGTACGGCAGCAAGACTCGCTGGCGCAGCTTACGGTGGCCAGCAACGAGTACAAGGACAAGTCGCTCAGCCTCAACTTTGTCAATTCGTTATTTTTTCCGCTCATCATGTTTTTGGTGGGCATCAGCACCGTTGTCACCGTCTGGATTGGCGGGCAGGAGGTCATTCGGGGCACCATCACTACGGGCACCATTGCCGAGTTCATCATCTACGTCAATCTGCTCACCTGGCCGGTTACGGCGCTGGGCTGGACGTCGTCGTTGGTGCAGCGGGCCGAGGCTTCGCAGGCCCGCATCAACGAGTTTTTGGACGAGAAAACCGACATTGTTTCGCAGCGCGACGTGGTGCACGAAATTGCGGGCGACATCGTATTCGACCACGTTTCGTTCACCTACCCCGACACCGGCATCAAGGCCTTGCGCGATGTGAGCTTCCGCATTGAGCCGGGCCATACGCTGGCCATTATCGGCAACACTGGCTCGGGCAAAAGCACGGTGGCCGCGCTGCTTTGCCGCCTCTACGACGTGAGCAGCGGCGCCATCCAGGTTGATGGCGTGAACGTGCGCGACTATTCCTTAACCTCACTGCGCGAGCAGATTGGCTACGTGCCGCAAGACGTTTTTTTGTTCTCCGACAGCATTCGCAACAACATTAACTTCGGCCTTAACGAAGCCGACGAAACTCGCATGGCCCAAGCGGCCCGCGATGCCGACGTGTACGAAAACATCATCCGCTTTCCCGAAGGCTTCGACACGAAGGTGGGCGAGCGCGGCATCACGCTCTCGGGCGGCCAGAAGCAGCGCGTGAGCATGGCCCGCGCCCTGGTGAAAGAACCCAAAATCCTGATTCTCGACGACTCCCTCTCCGCCGTCGATACCAAGACCGAGAACGCCATCCTCGACAGTTTGCAGCGAGTAATGAAAAACCGCACCAGCCTCATCATCTCGCACCGCGTGAGCTCCGTGAAGCTGGCCGACGAAATCCTGGTGCTCGACGATGGCCAAATAGTGCAGCACGGCTCGCACGCCGCCCTCATGGCCGAGCCCGACGGCCTGTACCGCGCCCTCTACGAGCGGCAACTCCAAACCGAAGAAGTAAGCGAGTAAGCTTGCTAGCTTGCAAAGAGGGGGTAGGGAAGCAGCCAATTAATAGCTACTTCCCTACCCCCCTCCTCAATTTTAAGCCTGCTGCTGGCGCTACTGGGCGCCGAGCAGCACGCGGCGTATGCCGGTTTTGTCGCCAGCGGTGCAGTGCACTACGTAGGGGCCGGCGGGCAGCGAGGCCACATCGAGCACCACGGGAGTAGTGCCCGCCATCGTATTTTTGGTGAGCACCGGCCGGCCTTCCTTATCTTTAATCTCGATGCGAGTGGGCCC
>CALMOO010000247.1:0-1073 GCA_937871705.1 uncultured Hymenobacter sp. | reverse complement strand
CCCAACGGCGTCGCAGCGCACGGTCAGCTTGTGGCTAATAGGATTGATATCAGCTTTGATTTTGAGCGCATTAGGGTCGGCGGCCGGGGTCACGGGCGCCAAGGCAATGGGTGCTGGCACTGCGCCGGCCGCGTCGGGGGGGGTAGCGGCGGGCGCCGTAGTAGTCGGCGCCTTGGTTGCGGGGGCAGGCTTGGTTTGGGCACGCCCCACGAGTGGCGCCAGCAACAGCGCCCCAGCGCAGGCAAGAATAACTTTCATGGCACTCAGGGGAGAAGGATTCACAATTTTTCGAAGGTAAATGTACAACAGCGGCCTTTTTTCTAAGCTGGCTTTGATGGGTTTACCTTGCGAAAACCCTGCCAGGCCAGGGGCAGGCCCTAGCAGTAGGGCAAAAAAATAGCTGCCAACTTGCTAATTCTAAATTTCTCTACCTACCTTTGTGCCTCCAATTCCCTCGGGGTGTAGCGTAGCCTGGTATCGCGCCAGCATGGGGTGCTGGAGGTCGTAGGTTCGAATCCTGCCACTCCGACCGAGGGACTAGTTGCCCCACGGAAAAGCCCCCGACCTTCGGGTCGGGGGCTTTTTTAGGCTAGTTAGTTTGCCAATTGGAAATTCCCGACGCGGTGTCGCCCCACGGCTCCGCACCTTTCGGGGTGTAGCGCAGCCCGGTAGCGCGCGTCGTTCGGGACGACGAGGCCGTAGGTTCGAATCCTGCCACCCCGACTTAAACTAAATAAGCCTCGCTCTGAAGAAGGAGCGAGGCTTATTTAGTTTAAGTCGGGTAGTAATTCCTTCTTCAAGCTTTTTGCTTAGCAGCGCGCTCTTCCGAGTACTAGCGCGCTGCTAAGCAGGCTGGCTTAATACCCTGGATTTTGTGTAAGATTCGTGTTAACGGCTATTTGCTGGTTCGGGATGGGAAAAATGAGGTAGGTACTAGGACTAGTTTGAGGCTTCTCCTGAATAGGGCCTAGGAACTTGCCAAACCTAATCAGGTCTTGCCGACGCCACTCCTCCAAGTACAGTTCGCGGCCACGCTCGTCGAGCAGCGAGTTCAAGTCGACGCTGGTTAGGGC
>CALMOO010000246.1 GCA_937871705.1 uncultured Hymenobacter sp. | reverse complement strand
GCATGCCGGCGCCACCGTGAACGGTGTGCCCAGCAAGCTCATCGGCAACGTGCCCACCGACGAGGCGCAGCGCTACTAAGCGCTGGCTTGGGAAACTAGAGCGGTTTTCAGGGTAGTACACAGCGTGTACAGACGCAAAACTTTGCGTCTTGTGTCAGGATGCGTTGCTCAGCAGCGCCAGACGTAAAGTAATGCGTCTATACCCCATTCAACGACGGTAGAGCAACCTGAAAACCGCTCTAAGTAGCAGCTAACGCTCCTAGCGGACCCTTACAGTTAACGGCTACGCCCCCTAGGTGCCGGTTGAAGCCTCCACAAGCTAGCGGCCGAAACCCGCAGGATTCTGTCCATTGGCTATTGACCACAAGCCATTTCTAATGATGTACAAAAACCCAACTGATTTTTAGTATGACCAAGCATTGGTTTATAACCGGCGTGAGCACCGGCCTAGGTAAGTACCTGGCCGAGCTAGCGCTGCGTAAAGGCGACAAAGTAGCCGCCACCTTCCGGGAGTCGGGTAAGGCGGTGGAGTTCAATCAACTGGCCGGCGAAAACGGCATTGGCCTAGTGGCCGATGTGGCCGACGAAGCCGCCGTTAAAAAAGCCGTGGCCGACGCCCTTGCCGCCCTAGGCCACCTCGACGTGGTGGTCAACAACGCGGGCTACGGCTCGCTAGGGCCCATCGAGGAAATTGCCGATGCGGAAGTGCAACGCCAGTTCGACATAAATGTGTTTGGGCCCCTGCGCGTGATTCGGGCGGTGCTGCCGCACCTGCGCGCACGCAAAAGCGGCCACATCCTCAACGTGACCAGCCTGGGCGGGCTCACTACCTTTCCGAGCACGGGCATCTACCACGGCTCGAAGTTCGCCCTAGAGGGTATTGGCGAAAGCTTGGCTCAGCAGGTTGGGCCGCTAGGTATTCGCGTCACCAACGTGGAGCCCAGCAGCTTCCGCACTGACTGGGCAGGGCGGTCGGCCACGTACACTCCGGTGCAGATTGCTGACTATGAGCCGACCGTGGGCAAAGCCCAGGCCGCCGCTCAGGCCAATAGTGGTAAGCAGCCCGGCGACCCCGAACGGGCGGCGCAGGCCATGTTTGACTTGGTGCGGATGGAAAACCCGCCGCTGCATCTGCCACTAGGCAAGCGGGCCGTGCAACAATCCTTAGAGAAGTTCACGGCCATCAAAGCCGAAATAGAGCAATACGCGGCCATCGGCAATGGCGCTGATTTTCCCGACGTTAAGTAGTGAGCAGGTGACTTGCTGTGCGGTAGGCCTACGCTACAATTTGGGTTGGAATAGTAAAGTGTAGCTGTTGAGTGAATATGGTAAATGACCTGCTGACTTTAGCTAAAGAATATATCGACAAGAGCTTGTCGGCAATGTTTACGCACGACTGCTTCGCTATAAGTAATGAAAAACGACCTCGCCCGCCGTTAGCAGGGTAGTCGCTTTAACTGTCCCCGTGCCTTGGAAACTGTAGGCTACGCCAATAATCGTCAGCGACTGGCGCGGCAACAGGGAAGGATACACCAGCTGGCCGTTGATAGAAAAATGCAGCTCCCAGCCGGCGCTGGTACAGGCCACAGTACCAGCGCCGGCGAAATCTACCCCAAAGCATACTACCACCTCAAGCTACTTTTCACCCAATCATCCTGCTTACCTACCCCAAATCGGCTGGTATATAAAAGAGCACCCGGTTTGAGTCTTCCGGCTTCCCTTAAGTACCCCGTTTACCACCGCGTCTGCTGTTGCTACAGCGCGTCGGGGTGCTTGCGGACGCGGCTCAGGGTTTTGCGAGATATCCCTAAGTAGGAGGCAATCATGTGTAAGGGAATGCGTTGATAAAAAGCAGGAAAGGCCTTCACAAATGCCTGATACCGCACTTCGGCAGGGAAACTCTGGGCCGCGTAGACCCGGTTAATTTGGGCCTCAAAGTTGCGGCCCGCCAGATAGCTATCCAGCGTGTAGAAGGCAGGAATATCTCTTTTCAGCCGCTCCCAATCTTCGTGTGCCCACAACAAGACGTGTGTGTCTTCCAGCGCATCAATGGTGCCTTGAGCCGGCAGGCCGGTGCGAAAGCTCTCGGCATCATTAATCCACCAGTTCTCGACGGCAAAGCGTAGGACGTGTTCCTCGCCCGCCTCGTCGGTGCGGTAGAGACGCAGGCAGCCCCGCACGACGAAAGCAATGGAGTGGCACACCTCTCCTTTTCGCAGCAATTGCTCCCGCCGTTTTAGGTGCCTAGGGGTAGCTGCTGCTTCCAACTGCTCCAACTCAGCGGCGGTGAAAGTGCCTCCCGCAGTGAGGTAGTTTCGGAACGTTTCAACCATAGCAATGCCTATTTTTTAACAAAGCTGACTTCGATAGTCTAGCCGTTGCGGTACCCTACGCGAAGAAGTTTAGTAAACAGGAAAGCTTAGGCAGAGGTTTTTTGGCCCGCTAAGTACTGGATAGTATGTGGTTAGGCCCTTCGCACACTGCTACCCTGGCAGCTCTCAATGCCTAGGTAGGCTGGCGCTAAGGCTGGTACTGCCTATGATTCGTCTTGGTCAACCAGCCCGGTTGCTTCTGCTCGGAGCGCTTCGGGAGAGGGCGAACTGGCAAATAAGGTGACGCTAACTGCTATAGGCCGTTGCGTGGACCATTAAGAAAGCTGATTTAGGGACAAATGTCTTCGTTTTGTCGTAGCTACCCAGCCCAATTTTGTCTGAGCAAACAGCAGCGCAATAGGTCGGTGCTAGGCCTTGCTCCTAGTATCCCGTTGCGATGATTTTGATGTTTCTATTCACTTTTCTTATCTCATGAAACTTGCAGGCAAAGTAGCCGTCATCACAGGCGGCAATAGCGGTATTGGTCTGGGCATTGCCCAGGTATTCAAAGAAGAAGGCGCACGCGGTGCCATTGTGGGCCGCAACCTTGAAACGCTGGCCGCAGCGGCCCAGCAATTGGGCGACAACTTTCTCGCGTTGCAGGGCGACGTAACGCAGCTCGCGGATTTGGAACGCGTGTTTCAGGCCACGGCCGACAAATTTGGCAAACTCGATGTGCTGATTGTAAACGCGGGCGGTGCCATTGGGGCGGGGATGTCCGCCACGGTCGAGAGTGCCACAGAGGATGATTTTCAGCGCGCCATTGATTTGAACCTAAAAAGCGTTCTTTTTACCGTGCAAAAAGCACTGCCGCACCTGCGCGACGGGGCCTCCGTGGTGCTGGTAGCTTCGAATTCAGCCCACAGGGCATTTGCGGGGCTGACCATCTATTCCGCCGCCAAGGCGGGCGTTATCTCCTTTGCCCGCTCCTTTTCCCAGACCCTACTGCCGCGTAGGATTCGCGTCAACGTGCTCAGCCCAGGTACGGTAGACACCCCGGCCTTCGACAAATTCGGGTTGTCAGCAGCAGCAGTTGTGGATGTTAAAGCTGGCTTCGCTAATTACGAGTCCGCTGCGCCGTACCGGAGAGCCCCGCGAGATGGGCCGGGTGGCAGCTTTTCTAGCATCCGACGACTCGTCCTACCTTCTGGGTACGGAGGTACTGGCCGACGGCGGCGCCATCAATTTGTAAGTAAGGCGACGTGAAGACCACTAGGGAGGCGTGGGTGGTTGACCCGCCCCAGCCAGCATCGCTTGGCGCAATGCCGATGGCACACTCATCCACCTGTTAGGCAGCCGCTTTCAAATACGCAGGAACGCTACGCTTCGGGCCAGCAAGGCAGTTGACAGGCGGCCTGCACCAGCCGTTAGCCTTGCTAGCCTTGCACCCTCGGTAGACTGGTATCAGTTCACTGAATTGGCCAATCAACTCATCGCGCGACAACTGAGCAGCAAACCGGTGCTTGACCTGCACCAACTCCGATACCGCAGTAACAACACACTACTGAAGTCAGATTACTTCGTCGCAATCCACTATCAATAGTCTCTAAAACAAAGTAATTAACCCATGGCAAACGATAATTCAAACCTTACCCTTGAAATCTACAAGGGCTACGCCTTGCAGGAATTAGATAGGTGGGATGCCGTCATCCATCCCAACGTCAAGGCCAACAGCCCGGCGGGCCGGGACGTGGTCGGGCTGGAAAATCTTAAGCGCTTCAATAAAGCCTTTCACACGGCCTTCCGGCCCCGTACTGACCTCATTGACCATTACGTTGTAGGAGACCGGGGCCTCGTGATGATTAATCTGCACTGGACGCACGACGGCGGGCCGTTCCACGGCATCGCCCCAACCGGGCAAAGCGGTACGTCTGTCGAAAGTTTCCTGTTGCGGCTCGAAAACGGGCTGGTCACGCACTGGGACGTAGCGGACAACTCGCTCGACCTCGCCAACTACTTGCACGACCAGGGGATGGAGCTACCTCGGTTTGTCACCCCGCCAGCGCTAATTTCAGGCTAAACTGGCTTGCCCGGCTGCGCCGCTGCTTGGCACGGTAATGCGCTAGCTACGTGGCTAGGTACCCCTGTGCATAGCGGCGGGTGCCACCCAGGATTAACCTTGTTTTACAGCAGCCTTAGGGTTGGTTCTCCTCCGCGTTTCCGCCAGGCTGACCAGGCGCTGTTCATTCTGACGCTCTTTTTTAAGCCTACGGCTTAATTAACGAAGTGCTGACGCGCAAGCTAGCCTAAGCCGGCCCCCGGTGACGCGATACGCCTAGCCTATTTTACGTTCTTGGAAAGCCATTTTTTTCCTGCTTAGCTCACCTGGTAGCTTCTGGCTACCCTTTATTTCGACCATGCCACTACCCGACACCTTTTCAACGGCCGTCTCCGACGCGGACCGTCGCCTTATCGCCGCCATGTATGATGCGTTCAATTCTCGCCAGCTAGATGCCGCGCTTGCTACCATGCACTCAGCTGTTAGGTGGCCCCGCGCCTGGGAAGGCGACCACGTGCAGGGGCACGGGCAGGTCCGCGCGTATTGGACTAAGC
>CALMOO010000245.1 GCA_937871705.1 uncultured Hymenobacter sp. | reverse complement strand
ATGCTGCTGGGCTCACCGGGCCGGGGCGGCTCGGCACGGGTGCAGTACAGCCGCTTATTATCAGAAGAAATGAACAGCGAGGCCTCGTTGGCGAAGGTATTGAGCGGATAGCCCAGGTTGCGCGGGGTGCTCCACTGGCCTTTTTCATCGAGCTCGGCGCGGAAAATATCGCTGCTGCCCAGGCCTACCAGGCCATTAGTCGTGTAGTAGAGGGTAGTGCCGCTGGCATGGATGAAGGGGGCTAGGTCGTCGCCGGTAGTATTGACGGGCGCGCCCAGATTGCGGGCCGGCCCCCAGGTGCCATCGGCCCCCACGGTAGTCACGTAGATGTCGTAGCCACCGAGTCCGCCGCCGCGCTGCGATGAGAAATAGAGTGTGCGGCCATCGGCCGAGAGCGAAGGCTGCGAGTCCCAGCTTTTAGAGTTGACTAGCAGGCCCAGGTTGCGCGGGGCCGTCCATTGCTGCCCGCGACGGTGCGAGATGTAGAGGTCGCAGTTTCCTACCCCCCCCGCACGGCCGCAACCCGTGAAAACCAGTGTCTTGCCATCGCCCGAGATGGTGGCGGTGCCTTCGTTTTCGCGAGAGTTGATAACCGGCGAAAGCGACTGTGGTGCCCCAAATGTGCCGTCGGCCGTTATGGTACTGATAAACACATCCTCATTTTCCTGGCCGTATTTCTCGGGGTTGCGCTGCACCGTGAAGATGAGCGAGCGGTTATCGGCCGTGAGCACCGGGAAGTACTGGTCGCGAAACTGGTTGAGCGGGGCTTGCAGGCGGGTGGCTGTGGGCCCCGTGGGGTGCGCCATGGCCTCGGCCGCAAAGTCGCAGTTTTGCAGCTGCAGCTTGGCCTGCGCTACCTGGATTTTATTAGTCGGGTTAGTTTGTATGTAATTGGTATAGGCCGTGCGCACGGTGGCATAATCACCCACTTCACCCGCTAGCCGGCCCAGGATAAGGTAATCGGCAGCACGAGCGGGCTCAACGGGCAGCTTGCTCAGGCCAGCCTGGTAAGCTTGCAGGGCCTTGGGATGGTCGCCGAGGGTGAGCAGCAGCGAGCCTTTGCGCAGATATGGCTCACCCAGGTCAGGAAACTTGTCCGTGAGCTGCTGCCAGACTAGCAGCGCCTGCTCGGGCTTACGGTCGCGCTGGTATAGTTCTTGCGCCTTCTCATACAGGTTACGGGCCTTATTATCAGTAATACTGGCGGGCACCTGGGCCAAAGCTGGCGCAGCCCCTAAGCCAATGAGCAGGCTTGTAGAAAACAGGATTTTGTGCAACATAAGATACTTGAGACGCAGCCTGCCGCTTTGTAACGATAGACTGGCCGGCTTGGCTAACGGTTAAAAACTCGGACCGTTGAGATTAATTGTACGCCAAAAGGTAGGAGCTAAAGCGTAAAAGCCCCGGTTTCGTGCTGAAACCAGGGCTTTTATATTTTGCTTGCTATTTTTTAGCAGCCACGTGCAATTTTATTCTTTACGGAATATCTAGGTACTTATGCGTTTGCAGCGACACCTGCCAGCGCGGGTTGGCCTTTACGTAGTCGATGAGAGCGGGCGTCATGCGAGCGGCGCGGCTCCATTCGGGCTGCAGGTAGAGGCGGGTGGTAGGCGGTACCAGCGCCGCGTGCTCCTCCGCCCAACGAAAGTCACTATCGTTGAAGACAATAATTTTCAGCTCATCGGCGTGCGCCAGCACATCGGGGCGCGGGGCTTTGAATTTTTTGGGCGATACGCATATCCAATCCCAATTGCCGCTCAGCGGGTGCGCGCCGCTGGTTTCTATCCAGGTTTGGAAGCCTGCGACTTGCAGCGCGTGCGTGAGCGGGCCACAATTGTGCATAAGCGGCTCGCCGCCGGTGATGACCACGTTGCGGCCAGGATAGGCGCTGGCAGCAGCTACCAGCTCCCGCACGTCCTGGCGAGGGTGCGCATCAGCATCCCACGACTCCTTCACATCGCACCACACGCAGCCAACGTCGCAGCCGCCGAGGCGAATAAAGTAAGCAGCCCGGCCGGTATTAAAACCTTCACCCTGAATAGTATAGAACTGCTCCATCACCGGCAGCACGGTGCCAGGCACAGCAACCGACTCGCCAGCGGTGAGGATGGGTAGCGCAGATAGAAACTCGGAGACAACAGACATAAGCAAACGAAAAACGGGCGCGACTTAAGTCAACGCCCGTGGAGAGGTCGGGGGTTCCAACCACTCAAATTTACGACGAGTAGCGCAGATTCTGTGAGTCCGCGCATGGCTTGCTCCACTCGCGGACTCACAGAGTCCGCGTTAGATTTTCGGGTATACTTCGCCCTTCGCAGCGC
>CALMOO010000244.1:8248-8490 GCA_937871705.1 uncultured Hymenobacter sp. | reverse complement strand
CGCCGCGCCGACCAGTGGCGCTGGGCCGCTTTTGCTACCCCCCACGGCACCGAGTACCGCCCCATTCCGCGCGACCGCGACCAGGCGTTCTTTCGCTTTGATGATGGCTGGCTGACGCGGGCTATCTCGTGGGTGCGGCCGCGCTACCAGAGCTTTAGCGCCCCGCTGCCGCCAATGGGGGTAGCGGCGCTCACCGTCACGGCGCGGCCCCTCGACCAAACGGTGCTGGCCCTGCTACCGCA
>CALMOO010000244.1:0-8238 GCA_937871705.1 uncultured Hymenobacter sp. | reverse complement strand
CCCAGGCCCTGCGCACCGTGCCCCTCGAAGCGCGCGCCCTAATGGCCCGCGAGCTGCTGCCCGACCTGCGCCGCCGCCGCCGGGCCATGCCCGCCGCCGCTGCCCGCTACTACCAGGTGCTGCAAACCGAAGCCACCGTGGTGGGCACCGATGCCGCCGAGCGCTTCGTGGTGCAGGGCGTGGGCCCTGGCCGCCTGCGCTTGCAAGTGTGGGCCCAGCGCCCCACCCGCCCCGATAGCCTGCTCGGCGAGCAAGAGTACGCTGTGCAGCGCACCCGCCGCCTTCGCATCTATGGCCTCGGCGGCAACGACCGGTTTGAGCTACGTGGGCCCTTGGCGCCGGGCTTTGCCCTGTGGCTCGATGGCGGCAGCGGCCTCAATCACTTTACGCAGCTCGACCAGAATTCTAACATGGCGGAGGGCGTGACGGTGTACGCCACGGCTCATGACCAGCTGCATTTGGACCTGGCCGTGCGGGTGTGCCCACCGAGTTCCTTCGCCAACGCCGCCGCCTGGATATGCAGCCAGTACCGCCTGGGTCTGGGCAATCGGCCCACCGCGGGCCACGCCGGTCCGAGCGCCCCACCTACTGACGCTAACCAGTCGCCAGCGGATTAGCCCCATCAACTGTGCCGGTGCTGCCCAGCACCCGAAACCGGGCAAACAGCTCCTCGCTGTACCAGCCCTCGCGCCGCGTGAGCTGGATAACCTCGCGGTGGCCCGCATCGCGGTAAGCGTACTGTTGCATGGCCTCGGCCGATTCCCAGACGCTAAACGTTGCCTGCCGCACCAGCGGCAATTCGCCCAGTCCAATGGCCAGCCGCACGCCCGCCGCCTGGGCCAGCGCGCGGCTCGTGGGCTCTACGTAGCGCCAGAAGCGCGGTGCTTTGGCCAGCCGAATGCTGGCGCGGGTTAGCACCGCAACGGGTTCGGCCAGGGTAGGGGGGGTAGGAACTTCGGGCTGATAATCAAACGGGTTTACCTTGTCCCAGAGGCCGTGCGAGCGCAGAGGCGCCAAGTCGGCGGTCCAGATTTCGTGGCTGCGCTCCTGGTACTTAATCCACAGCGGGTGCGTGTTGAAAAACGCGGCCGCAGCCGCTTCGTCGGCCCACACGGCCAGCAGGCCGTAGCGGTCGAGGTTTGGCAAAAAGCCGAAGCCATTGGCCGCCCCGCTGCCCAGCAGCTGAAAAAAGCGCAGCCCCGCCACCCGCTTGAGCAGGCCGGGCGAGGTGCCCATCTGGGCCAGGCCCCAGCGGCGGCAGCCGGGCCGCAGCGTAAAAAGCGTAAGGGTAGTGAGCATAAAACAAGGCTCGCCGGGCGAGCAGCAACAGGCTAGTGTTGCCTCTACAAAAAAGGCCGGAATTGCTTCCGGCCTTTTCCATTAAAATCAACTAATGGCTTAGAGCTTCACTTGGGCGTGTTGGTTCACGTCGTTCGAGTTGCTGCCTTCGCCGGTCACCACGGAGCGCACGTAGCCGTAAGCCCGCGAGAGCACGCCGCTGGGCGAATCCCAGTACTCGGCCTTTTCGATGGTGATTTTCAAAATCATGATGTTCGGGTCTTCCTTGCCCTTGGGGAACCAGGCCTTCATGTCCTCGCTGTATAGCTCGGAAATCTTGGCCTCGTCGCGGTAAGCGCTGGCCGTGCCCGACACCGATGCGTACACGTTGTCGCTGGGGTTGGAGTAGCTCAGGTTCACCTGGCTGTCTTTTTTCACCTCGTAAATCTTAGCCGAATCCTTATCGGTGAGGAAGTACAGCGCGCCTTCTTCGGTAGGCTTGATGGTGGCCATGGGACGGCTGTGCAGCGCGTGCGCTTCGTCGTAGGTGGTGAGCATAGCAATGCGCACATCCTTAATTTTTTCGAGCAGCTTGCCTAAGTCGTGGGTGACGGGGGTTTGCGTATCAGACATGGGGTAGGGAAATTTAAAACGAAAACTAGGCTGAGCGCCGCGGTTAGCGCGGTGCCCCAGCGGCCTTAGCTTACGGACAAACTGGTTTCTAGTTTTCTGGTTACACTAGCGGCCGGGCTGTACTAACCTCGGCCGGCGACGATGAATTTCTTGGCTCATTTGTTTTTGGCTGGCGCCGATGCCACGGGGTTTGGCGGCACCGCGCCCAGCTACGCCGACCACCTGCTGGGCCAGTTTATTGCCGACTCGGTGCCCGGCCGCCGGCTCGACGCCTACCCCCCCGCCGTGCAGGCGGGCATCCGGGCGCACCGGGCCATCGACACCTTCACCGACCAGCACCCCGTGGTGCGCCGCACCACTGCCCGGCTGCGCGCGGCCGGCGCCGGCAAGTACGCGGGGGTAGTGGCCGATGTGTTTTTTGACCATTTTCTGGCCTGCAATTTTGCGGAGTTCTCTGCCGAGCCCCTGGCCGATTTTACGCAGCGCGTGTATGCCTTATTGGCCACGCGCCAAGCCGAGTTTCCGGCGCCGGTGCAGCACTTTTTTCCCTACATGGTGGCGCATAACTGGCTGCTGCACTACGCCGAAACCGAAGGAATTGCCCGCGCCCTGCACGGCCTGAGCCGCCGCGCTACCCCCGGCTCGGGCATGGAAACGGCCACCGAAGAGCTGCGCCGCAACTACGCCGCCTATGAAGCCGATTTTAGAGAATTTTTCCCGGAACTAATGGCACTGGCGCAGGAAGCTGCATCTTCGCCTGCCCCAAACTAAGCCATCGGCTGGCCGTTCTTACGTATAGCCGCTTATTTGTCCCGTAGCACTGCTTTTTGCGCTGCTTTCAGGCACTCGCTTTTCTTTCATCCTCCTCACCTTTTCACGATGAGTCCCAACTCCCCGGATTACGCTTTTGGCATGATTGGCCTTGGCACCATGGGCCGCAACCTGCTGCTGAATATGGCCGACCACAACTTTGCAGTGGCTGGCTACGACAAAAACCAGAAGCAGGTCGACCTGCTCGGCCAGGAAGGTAAAGACAAGCCCGTCAAGGGCTTCACCGACCCCGCGGCCTTTGTGCAAAGCATCAAAACGCCCCGCGCCATTATGATGCTGGTGCCTGCGGGCGCCATAGTGGACAGCGTAATTGCCGAGATGACGCCGCTGCTCAGCCCCGGCGATATTCTCATTGACGGCGGCAACTCGTACTACACCGACACCGAGCGCCGCGCCAAAGACCTGGAAACCAAAAATCTGCATTTCTTCGGCATGGGCGTGTCGGGTGGTGAGGAAGGCGCTCGCTTCGGCCCCAGCATGATGCCCGGTGGCGACCGCGAAGCCTATAAGGTGATGCAACCGGTATTCGAAGCCATTGCGGCTAAAGTCGAAGGCGCGCCCTGCGTGGCCTACATGGGCCCCGGCGCGGCCGGCCACTTCGTGAAAATGGTGCACAACGGCATCGAGTACGGCCTGATGGAGCTGATTGCCGAAACCTACGGCGTGCTCAAAAACGGCTTGGGTATGGATAACGAGGCTATCGACCAGGTATTCACGAAGTGGAACGAAGGCCGTTTGCAGTCCTTCCTGCTCGACATCACCAAGGATATTTTCGCCTTCAAAAACCCCGAAGGCGACGGCTTATTGCTAGATGCTATAAAGGACGAAGCTCGCGCCAAGGGCACCGGCAAGTGGACGTCGCAGGTGGCCATGGACTTGCAGGCGCCCATCCCGACCGTCGATACGGCCGTGTCGATGCGTGACTTGTCAAAGTACAAGGCCCTGCGCGAGCAGCTGGCGGGTCTCTACCCCCCCTCGGGCCAATTGGAAGGCGATAAGGAGCAGCTACTCAGTCAGCTAGAGCAGGCCTTCTACTTCAGCATGATAATGAGCTACGCGCAGGGCATGCACATGCTGGCGCGCGCCTCAGAAGACTTTAAGTACGACTTGCAGCTGCCCACGATTGCCAAAATCTGGCGCGGCGGCTGCATTATCCGCTCGTCGTTCTTGAATGATATTTTCAACGCTTTTGAAAAGGATAACCACCTAGCGCACTTGCTGCTCGACGCCAACGTGCAGCAGCTGGTGCAAGCCGCTGTGCCTGGCACACGTGCGCTGATAGTAGCGGCCGTATCGGCCGGCCTGGCCGTGCCGGCTTATACCAGCGCCCTTGGCTACTTCGATGCCTTCCGCACCGGCCGCCTACCCTCCAATCTCATTCAGGCTCAGCGCGATTACTTCGGGGCGCACACCTACGAGCTGGTGGGCAAGGAAGGCACCTTCCACACCCAGTGGACCGGCCTGCGCAGCAACGTAGAGTCGCCAACCGGCACGCACGCCAACCAGCCGCCTGCGGTCGCTAAGGAGTAGCCTGGGGCTTACAACTGTTTGTCATTGCGAGTGTAGCGCGGTAATCTTTCTATTCGTTCGAGCCATCGTACTGGCGCTGAGGAAAGATTGCTTCGCTGGCTTGCAATGACAAGCGTTTCCCTACCCCCGCCCCAGGTACTAGGCACCAACAACCAAGCACTATTACTATGAACGCAACCCTAAAATCGCAGCCGACCATCTTCGTCATCTTCGGCGGCACCGGCGACCTGAACGCTCGCAAGCTGGCGCCGGCGCTTTATAATCTGTACCTCGAAAACTGGATGCCCGAGCAGTTTGCCTTCATCGGCACGGGCCGTACCAAGCTCAGCGACGAGGATTTTCAAGCCCGGATGCTTGACGACATCAACCATTTCTCGCGCCGCGGCAAGGTCGACGAGAAGCAGTGGCAGGAATTTGCCCCGCGGGTGCACTACCAGGCCGCCGACGTGCAGGATGCCAACACCTATAAGGAGTTTGGCACGCGCATTAAGGAGCTGGAAGCGGAGTGGCAAACGCCGGCCAACGTCATTTACTACCTGGCGGTGGCGCCCAATTTCTTCCCGATTATCGCCAAAAACCTGGCCGAAGCCGGCCTGACGGAAGACCCCCAACGCACCCGCATCGTCATCGAAAAGCCGTTTGGCCACGACCTCGATTCGGCCAAGGAGCTGAACAAGCTGCTGGGCGAGATTTTTCAGGAAAGCCAGATTTACCGCATTGACCACTACCTGGGCAAGGAAACAGTGCAGAACATCATGGCTTTTCGCTTCGCTAACGCGCTGATGGAGCCGCTCTGGAACCGCAACTACATCGAGCACGTGCAGATATCAGTGACCGAAAACCTGGGGGTAGGCGAGCGCACCGGCTACTACGATGGCTCGGGCGCGCTGCGCGATATGATTCAGAACCACCTGCTGCAACTGCTGTGCATCGTGGCCATGGAGCCGCCCGTGAGCTTCTCGTCCGAAGAGGTGCGCAACCGCAAGGTGGACGTGCTGCGTGCCATGCGCCGCTTCACGCCCGAAACCGTGCGCGACCAAGCCGTGCGCGGCCAGTATGGCCCTGGCTGGCTCGAAGGCAAGCAGGTGCCCGGCTACCGCGAAGAGCCCGGCGCCAATCCCGAATCGAACACCGAAACTTTCGCCGCGGTGAAGTTTTTTGTGGACAACTGGCGCTGGGAAGGCGTGCCGTTCTACTTGCGTACCGGCAAGCGGCTGCACCGCTCGGCCTCAGTTATCACGATTCAGTTTAAAGAGGTTCCCCACTTCATCTTCCCGCCCGAAACGGTAGATACGCTGAAGCAGAACCGATTGGTTATCAGCATACAACCCGAGATGAGCATTCGCTTGCAGGTGCAAGCCAAGCGCCCCGGTGTGGAGATGATGCTGAACACCGTGGACATGGTGTTTGACTACAAAGGCACGTACATCAGCGAGGCGCCGGAAGCCTACGAAACGCTGTTGCTCGACGTGATGCTCGGCGACCAGACGCTCTTTATGCGCGGCGACCAGGTAGAGGAGGCCTGGGACTTGGTGATGCCTATTCTGACTTCCTGGCAGAGCCGCATCAGCCAGAATTTCCCCAATTACTCGGCTGATTCCTGGGGCCCCGAACTGGCCGAAAACCTCGTGGCCAAGGATGGGTTTCACTGGTTTACGCTGCCGCTCAACACCAAGAAATAATGGATTTACACGTGTTGAAAACGGCCGACGACGTGCTGCGCGACTTGGCCGATTACTTTGTGGCTACGGCCAACCAGGCCATTGCGGCCCGCGGTCGCTTTGCGGTGGCACTTTCGGGCGGCAGCTCGCCCAAGAAGCTCTACGAGCTGCTCGCCTCGCCCACCTACCGCGCTCAAGTGAACTGGGACCAGGTGTATTTCTTCTTCGGCGACGAGCGCAACGTGCCCCAAAGCTCGCCCGAGAGCAACTACCTGATGGCAAAAACCGCCTTGTTCGACCCGCTGGTAATTCGCGCCGCGCAGGTGTTTGCCGTCGAAACTGACCACGACCCCGCCGAAGCAGCCGCCCAGTACGGGGTAGCGATTGAGGAGTTCTTCGGGGAAGAAAAAGCTATTTTCGACTTAATCCTGCTCGGCTTGGGCGACAATGCCCACACGGCCTCGCTCTTCCCGCGTACCAGCGTGCTGCACGAAAAAACCGTAGGCGTGAAGGAAGTGTGGCTGCCTGAGCAGCAAGTGTATCGCATCACCTTTACCGCCCCGCTCATCAACCAAGCCCGCGCTATCGCCTTCCTGGTTTACGGTGCTGATAAGGCCTTGGCCGTGCAGCAAATCCTGGAATTTGACCGCAATATTGAGCAGTACCCCGCCCAGCTGATTGCCCCGGAAAGCGGCCAAGTGTCGTGGTTTCTGGACGAGGCCGCGGCCTGTAAGCTAACGAAGAGGGGGTAGGAAACCTCACGGCATTCCTATGGGGCAGCCCCTCTCTAAAAAAAGAGCCACGGCGGCGCATACTATTCACTCTTTTGAGAAAACAGAGAAGGCTTTTAGCGGATGCTAAAAGCCTTCTCTGTTTTTAGAACCACCAAATCCTTAGGCTTCCTTCTTTTTTAGAGAGAGGCTGCCCCATAGGAATCCCGTGAGGTTTCCCATTAAGGCAGCTCCATAAAATCCGTGGCTGGCCGGCCGGCTTCGCCGGGCCGCAGTACCAGCGTTTCGCCGTCGCGCACGACTAACGCCGCCTTCGCCAAGCCGATAAACAGCCCGTGCTCCACAATACCGGGTATGGTTTTTAAGCGGCTAGCCAGCTGCTCAGGCTCAGCAATTTGGCCGAAATGGCAGTCCAAAATTAGGTTTTTCTGGTCGGAGTAATAGTAAGCAGTTGGGTCGTCTTTGGCCATGCGTACAACGGGGTTGCCGCCCAGGTCAGCCACCGCATCCTGCACCCAGGGCAGCGCAAACGGCACCACTTCCAGCGGCAGCGGAAAGCGCCCCAGCTGCGGCACCAACTTAGAAGAGTCGGCTACCACGAGCAGATAATCGGAAGCCGTTTCGAGCAGCTTTTCGCGCAGTAGCGCCCCGCCGCCGCCTTTAATGAGGCGCAGCTGGCTGTCCAGCTCATCGGCCCCATCCACGGCCAGGTCGAAGCGCAAGCCGCGCCGTGGCTCCAGCAGCGGAATACCCACCTGCCGCGCCAGCGCTTCGCTCGCCAGCGAAGTAGCGATGCCCTGCACCCGCAGGCCATTGCGAACAGCCGCCCCCAGCTGAATAATAAATTGCGCCGACGTGCTGCCCGTGCCTAGGCCCAGCACCATGCCATCGCGCACCCAGCGCAGGGCGGCGGCGCCAGCTTGCTGCTTTTCTTGGTCTTGGCGGCTGAGCGGTGCGAGGGGGGTAGGGGCCATGAGATTAGAAAAAGTTGATTGGAGAGAAAAGAAAGGATAAAAAAAGAACGTCATGCTGACAATTGGAAGCATCTTAGTCGCATCATCCTCACGGATTGGATTACTATGCGGTAGAGATGCTTCCTGTCGTCAGCATGACGTTCTTTTAGCGCCACGATTAGTGCTGGTGCCCGCCGTCGCCGTGCACGTGGCCGTGGGCCAACTCTTCACTAGTAGCGGCGCGCACATCTTCAATTTTACCGTCGAAGTGCATCACCATGCCGGCTAGCGGGTGGTTGAAGTCCATGGTCACCATTTCATCGCCTACTTCCACCACTTTGGCTTGCATGTGGTGGCCTTCGTTGTCGGCCATGGGCAGGTAGTTGCCAACTTCCAGCATCTGGCCATCTACTTGGCCATCAATCTCAAACACTTGCTTCGGAATCTGCACTACGGCTTGCTCGTCGTAGTCGCCGTAGGCCTGCTCGGGCGTCAGCGAAAAGTTGAATGAATCGCCGGGGTTCTTGCCATCAAGTTGGCGCTCAAACTCTTCGGGCAAGCCGCTGTGGCCAAACAGGAACACCATCGGCTCGTCTGATTCGGCTTGCTCCACTAATACTT
>CALMOO010000243.1:2974-8735 GCA_937871705.1 uncultured Hymenobacter sp. | reverse complement strand
GCGTTGTCCGACTCATTGCCACTATACGATAAAATCAATACCTTTTTTGCTTCACTCAGTAGATGGCTTTCGCCATTTCTGATGTTATAAAACACAATGTTCCAATAGTCTGACGTCCTGTTTTCGCTGCTGCCGTAGCTGCCAGACTCCTCCGTAATAGTCTCGCTCAGTGTGAGCGGGTACATTACGTAATCTGAATTGACAATTAGTTCTAGGTTAGTCAGCGGCATGGGCAGCTGGGCAGTAGCGGCCTGTTGCTTAGCTGCAATTACAGGGCTCCTGGCGTTTTCTGAGGAGCAGCCAGTCAGCAGGCTTAGAAGGACCAGGCAACAAGTAAAGTGATGCGACATAAGAAAGCAAGCGCTGCTGAGCTTAGTAAGCTGCAAGTATAAGGCCGAAGCACAGCTGCCCATATTCGGCGGCGAAACCGTCTTAGCTAGGTATACAGGCAATTCTAAGGCATCTCACCTTACCTTTAAGGTTACAAAAAAGCTGCCTATTTTGTCTGAATCGTATTACGCCCGCCTCGCCATGCTGGCCGCCGCGCCGGCTGCCACTCCTGCCGACCAGCTGCCCAAGTTGCGCCAGCTGCTCGAAAAGGTATTGCGCGACGAGTGCCGCCGCCGCGAGGCGCCGTTTGCCGACCTCAGCCAGGCCATCGGCCTGGTGGCCTACGACCAGGGCCTACCCCCCCTGCTGCGCCGCAAGCTCCAGAACCTGCGCCTTATTGCCAACCTAGTGCTGCACGAAAGCTACCCCGGCACCCCGGCCGAAGTAGCGGGTGGCTTCCGGGCGGTGGCCGATTTGGTGCAGCACCTCACCGGCGAGGCGTATGCTGGCCCATTGCCAGCTGGAGGCTTTGACGAAGAGGTAGAAAATCAGGATATTATTGTCAGCCCCGCCACTACGGCTGCCGCGCTGGCCGCCGCTGGTACCGCCTGGCGGGTGCAGGTGCTGCATGCCGACCTGGCCACCGGCCAGCTCACGGCTGAGCTGACCACGCCCGTCGACGACCGCCCCGCCGGCCCCTTCCTCATCGACCTGCCCGCCGCCTACGACAACCTGCTGCCCCTGGCGGCGGCCTTGCACCCGGTGCTGCACCTAGTAGGCCCGGTGATGCAGTCCGATGGCCGCATTCGGCCGCGCCGGGTAGTGCTGGAGCCTGATTACCTGGTGAATGTGACTACCATTGCCGAGTGTGCCCAGGCCAGCGGCACCATCCCGGAGTGGGCCTTACTCAATGCTTTTTTGCCCGATGAAACCTCGCGCCCGCTGGTAGTCGGCAACTTGGTGAACATGCTGCTCGATGAGGAAGTGAGCCACGCCGCCCGCCAGGAAGAGTGGGCCAACGTGCCGCTGCCCGCCGTGATGGCCGAAGTGAGCGCTACCACCGGCGAAATAGCCTTCGAGAGCCAGCCGCCAGCCGGTGCCGTGGAGTTTGATTTGGAAGGTTTTCTGCGCAAGCGACTATTTCGGTCAAATCCACTTACCATCAGCGCCTTGCCCGAGTTTCAAACGCGCACCGGCGTGCCCGAGCTGCTCAACGACCTGCGCCGCCACTACCGCACGCTGCGCGCCAGCCGGGCCCAGGGCTTTGTGGCGGGCAGCCGCACCGGCTACCAGCAGCAGCCCCTGCGCGTGGCCGATTGCTTTCTGGAACCAGCCTTTTTATCGGCTACTTACGGCTTGCAGGGGCGCCTCGACTTGCTGCACGAAAGCCCGACGGGCTACGACTTGGTGGAGTTGAAAAGCTCGACCAAAGTGCCGCATAGCGAGCCCTGGAGCAACCACGCTGCCCAGGCGCAGCTCTACCGCTTGCTGCTCGAATCGGTGTTTGGGGCCGATGGCGAAACGGCCGGTCGGGGCCGCACCAGTATTCTCTACTCCAATGCCGCGCCCGACCAGGTGCCGGTGCGCCGCGTCGACCAGGATGCGGAGCTCGTCGACCGCCTGCTGGCGGCCCGCAATCAGCTAGTGGGCACCGAGCTGCAGCTGGCCCGCGCTACTGGCCCCGACGCCGTGGCGCGGCTCCTTACCCCCGTGCTGCAGCCTAACCTCAACGCCCTACCCTCCTTCGGCCGGACCAAGGCCGAGAAGGTGGCCAACGCCTGGGCCGCGGCCGACCCCGTAGAGCGCGCTTACTGCCTGGAAATGACGCGCTTTGTGGCCCGCGAAATGCGCTTGACCTTGCTCGGCGACGACTCGCGCCCCGGCGACGCGGGCGGCCAAGCCGGCCTTTGGCGGCTACCAGCGGCGCGCAAGCAGCAGAATTTTAGCTTGCTCGATGAGCTGGAACTGCTGGAAGACAACAGCAACGCCGACGATACTGCCCGCGATGGCCTCGGCCCGCACCTTATTTTCCAGCGACCAGCCGGAGGACGAGAAGTCAACTTCCGGGCGGGCGACACGCTCATCCTCTACCCCCGTAGAAAAACCGTTAGCGCATCAGAAGAACAAGAGGCTGCTAACCAGCAGCCAGCAGCTAACAGCTTAAATTTAAGTGTGCTGGATGCCCAAGTGGTGAAGGTAGTGCTGGCCGAAGACCTCACCGCCGATGGGCGGGTGGTGCTGTCGGTGCGCAACCGCCGGCTGGCCCCGCGCTACCTGGCGGGCCACTCGCAGTGGGCCCTGGAGCCCGACACGTACGACACGTTTCGGCGCGAGTGGGCGGGCCTGTCAGCTTTCCTGAGCCTGGCGCCCGAGCGCCGCAAGCGGCTGCTGGCCCGCACCGGCCCGCGCCCGCCAGAAGGTTGGGCCGCCACGACGCTGCCCGCCACCACGGCGCCCGAAGTAGTAGCCCGCGCCTTGGCCGCGCCCGACTGGTTTGTGCTCTGCGGGCCGCCCGGCACGGGCAAGACGCGGGCCGTGCTCAAAGAACTGGCAGCCAGCCTGTATAAAGACGACAAGCAGACGTTGCTGGCCGCTTATACCAACCGCGCCGTCGATGAAATCTGTGAGCAACTGGTGGCGGCAGGGCTGCCGTTTATTCGGGTGGGGTCGCGGCTGGGGACGGCGCCGCAGTATCGGCCGTATTTGCTCGATAATATGATTCGCGACTGCCCCAGCCGCCAGACGGTGCGGGCGCGGCTCACGGGCTGCCCGTTTTATGTGGGTACGGTGGCGAGCTTGCTAGGCAAGCCGGAGCTGTTCATGCTCAAGCAGTTCGACCTGGCCGTAGTTGATGAAGCCAGCCAGGTGCTCGAAGGGCCCATGCTGGCGCTGCTCGCCAAAGTGCCTAAGTTCATTCTTATCGGCGACCACCGCCAGCTGCCCGCCGTAGTGGCGCAGGAGCCCGAAACCAGCGCCATTGCGCCCGAAGTAGCTGAGCTGCTGCACCAAGAGCTCGGCCTCACCAACCTGCGCAACTCGTATTTCGAGCGTCTCTTTCGCCGGGCCGAGGCGCACTGGCCGCATGCCCACGGCACCCTGGCCAACCAATACCGCATGCACGAAGACCTGGCCACGCTGGTCAACGACGACTTCTACGAGGGCCAATTGCGTTGCCCGCTGCCCTGGCAGCACGAGCCGCTAAGCCGCCCAGATTGGCCTGCGCCGGCCGATGCTTTTCTGCAGCGCGTCCGTAATGAGCGCCTGGTTTTCGTGCCCACCCGGCGCCAGCCCGAAGACTTGTCGATGAAGGAGTCGGCGCAGGAAGCTGAGCTGGCCGCTCGCGCCGCCGCCTTGGTGGCCCAGGGTTACGGCGCGGCTTTCAACCCCGAAACCACGCTCGGCATCATCGCCAGCTACCGCAACCAGGCCGCCCGCATTCGGGCCCGGCTGGCGCAATTGGCGGTCGAATTAGAGCTGCCCAACTTGTTGCTAGTCAGCGTCGATACCGTGGAGCGCTACCAGGGCTCGCAGCGCGATGTTATCATCGTGAGCTTCTGCTGCCACCACGAGCACCAGCTAGAGCTTATGGTGTCGCCCGACGAAACCGGGCAAGTCGACCGCAAGCTCAATGTGGCCCTCACGCGGGCGCGGCAGCAGCTCATTTTGCTGGGCAATGAAGTGATTTTGAGCCGGGCGCCGCACCACGCGGCCTTGCTGGCGCGAGTAGGGTAGGGCAATTAAAGCGGCACAGGTTAAAAGATTGTGTAGCAACAACCTATTTCACATCCACCAGCTCCACATCAAAGCGCAGTACGGCATTTGGCGGGATGTCTGACCCCGCCCCGTCGGGGCCATACCCGAGCGCCGAGGGAATCAACAACATGCCTTTTTCACCTTTGTGCAGCAGGGCAATGCCGTCGTCCCAGCCCGCGATTACTTGGTGCTGGCCCAGCACGAAGTCGAAAGGGGGGTAGGGCGCCGTGCCATGTAGCGACGACGCGTCGAAGACCTTGCCGCTCAGCAGGGAGCCGGTATAGAGTACCGACACCGTGTTGCCGGGCTTGGCCGGTACGCCGCTGGCGTTAGTCTTGACGGGCACGTAATACAGGCCCGAAGGTTGCCGTTGCGCAGTAGTTATCTTCTTGTCGGCCAAGTATTTATTAATAGCGGCTTCATCGGCGGCACTGTAGTCTACAGGGGCGGACTCGGGGGAGGCGTTGCCACCGCAAGCAGTCGTTAGCAGGCCGGCGGCGCCTAGCAGCGCCAGGAGTAATGCGTAGCGGGCGCGGGCTAAGAAGCTTATTTTCATAGGAGTTTATTTGTTGAAAAAGCCGCCATGCATGCTGCAGATAGCAGCAGGTTACACCCTATGCGGGTGCGCGGGTGTGGCGGCTTGCACCTTTTGCGCAGGCGCAGCATATACGCCCAAAATTAGGAGGGGTAGGAGCGTTAATTCGGCCACCACGCCAAACAGCAGCGTCAATCCGATGAGCAGCCCCACGTAAAACGTGCCGTCGAACGACGAGAACAGCAGCGTGCAGAAGCCGCCCACCAGAATCAGCGACGTCACAATTACGGCTTTACCCGCCAGGATGTACGTGCGGCGCACGGCCCGGAATACGTTGGGCTCGTGCCCCAGCGTCAGGCGCAACTTGCTGATAAAGTGAATGGTATCATCGACCGCAATGCCGAAGGCGATGGTGAAGATGATGCTCGTGCTCACCTTCATATTCACGCCGGCTAGGCCCATCACGCCCGCCACCACCAGGATGGGCAGCAGGTTGGGAATGAGCACCACCACCGTCATGCGCCACGACTTAAAGAGCGCCAGCACGATGAGCGTCACCATCAGAATGTCGATGGCCATGCCCTGTATCATGTTCAGCGTCAGGTTCTCATTGTTCTTGTCAATCAGATTCGACGAGCCCGTGAGCCTAGTGCGCAGCACCGTTGTATCGAGCTGGGTGCGCAGGTAGTGGCGCAGGTTGCGGTTCAGCGCATCGGCCCGAATGCTGCCTACGTCCTCCATGCGCCCTGTGAGGCGGCCCGCCGACGCATCGGGCAAGACCAGCGCTCGGAATTCGGGCCGTTTTCGAAACTGCTTCAGCTTGGAAGTAATGCTTTTAAGCTCGACTGAATCAGTAGGCAGCCGGTACTCGGCCAGCTCGCCGCCGTGCAAAGATTTGCGCACCGACCGCACCAGCGTAGCCGGCGAAGCAGCAAAACGCAACCCGTACGTGCTGCTCAAGTAATGCTCAACCTGCTCGACCTCGCGCAGCACGGCCGGGTCGTATATCGTGCGCCTACCCCCTGGTTTTAGCTCCAACTCGAACGGCCGCACCCCAGCAAAATGCGAGTCAAAAAACGCGAAATCCTTGCGCACTGGGTCATTTTTTGACAAGTCATCGAGCAAGGAGGAGTTGATGTGCAC
>CALMOO010000243.1:2492-2964 GCA_937871705.1 uncultured Hymenobacter sp. | reverse complement strand
CGCATGGCCAGCCCGATGGAAGCCACCAATATTACCCCGCTGAGGGTATAAATGAGCCGGCGTCGACGTAGCACGCCCGCAAACAGGCGGCCGAGCACACCATCCCAGTCGTGACCGTGGCGGCGGGGTTCGCGTAGGGCCGGCTTATTGAGCAGCACCAGCATGGCCGGCAGCAGCGTGAAGCTCAGAAAAAACGCCAGCAGCACCGCAATGCCCGTGAACAGCCCGAAGTTGTGGATGGGCCGGATAGTGCTCGTCATCAGGGTGAAAAAGCCGATGCTGGTCGTCAGCGCCGATAGCCCCGAGCCGAAGCCCGACTCTTTTATCGTGATGCGCAGCGCATCCTTCTTGCCCGCGCCGTAGCCCAGCTCACTCACGTAGCGGCTGATAATGTGAATGGTATCGGACATGCCCACCACAAACAGCATGAGGGGTAGCAGGGCCGTCATCAGGTCGATGCTCACGCCACAGG
>CALMOO010000243.1:0-2482 GCA_937871705.1 uncultured Hymenobacter sp. | reverse complement strand
CGCCACAGGCGCCCATCACGCCCAGGCCCCACAAGATGGCGCCGAGCACCACCACCAGCGGCAGCACTACCCCCCACCACGTGCGGAACGTGAGCCAGAGCAGCCCCGTCACGAGCAGCACCGACAAACTCATGAACACCACCAGCTCCCACTGTAGCCTATCCACAAACACCGACTGCGCCACCAGCCGCCCCGCAAAGTGGACCCGCTCGGTGGGCAGCCCCGCCCGCGCCAGGCCCTGGCGTAGCGAGGCCAGTAGCGAGTCGCCGGCTGGTTTTTTGAGGTCGGGCGACGTTTGAATGACCAGCGCCACCGCCCGCGCATCGGTGCTGAATACGTTGCCCACCAGCCCAGGCGTCCGAAAAATTAGGGTCGAGTCCTGGGCGCGGCGGGCGGGCTCGGTGGGGTGGAGGTAGGGCAGGTTGTAGAAGCCTACCCCCTCAATTACCGGGTTGGTGAGGGTGGTGGGCGAGGTCACGCTCACCACGCGGGGTAGGCGCCGCGCCAGCCGTGTCACCGAGTCGACCTGCGCCAGAAACCGGGGCTGAAAAACCGTTTGGCCGGGCGCCGCTTCTAAGCCCAGCAGTAGGTAGTCGTTGTCGTTGCCGAAGCGCTTGGTGTAGCCCTGGTAGTAGTCCAGGTCGGGGTCGCCGGCGGGGTAAAAGTCGTTGAAATTGTAGTTGAAGCGCAGCTGGCTGGCGTAGTAGGCGCTCACGCCCGTGAGCAGGACCAGCACGAGCAGCGTAAAGTGGGCAATTCGGCGAAGAGACATAGAACCGATAACGCGAAAGGAGAGTCCAAAAAGAGGAGCATCCACCTCGCAAGGCAAAAGAAATAAGGCAGTTCTGGCAGTAGCTAACGCTTGCCCGCGGCCTCACTTGACATTCTCAAAAATGTCCGTACTTTAGAAGCCGCAACTACTCTCAACTACTCATTTTTATCTTTTGTTTCTCATACTCATTATGAAAAAGTCTCTGCTTGCTTTCGCGCTGCTGGCATCTGCCGCCACCACCTCTTTTGCTCACGATGGTGACAAGCCTACCAAAGGCAAAAAAGACAATTGCACCGGCGTTGCCGCCGCGCAGTGCACCAAAGGCATGGCCAGCGGCAACATGGCCGGTATGCCCGCCTGCTGCCGTGCCAAGATGAGCGCCGCTAAAGCCGCTAGCCCCGCCACGGCCACGACCAAAGTACCGGTCGTGAAGTCAATGTAAGCTATTGATTGTCAGATATGGATATCATTGCATCTATCCCCGGCCATAGCACTGCCTACGAGTGGGGCCACGCCATAGGGATAGTCATCCGTTGCCTCGGTACGGCAGGAATGCTCATCTCGCTGGTGCGTCGGTTCAGAAAGCCGACCCTTTTATAAGGCTACCACCGACTGCTCTTTACATGAAAAGCCGCCCCGATGGGTGGCTTTTTTTATGCACGTTAAGTCGGTCAAATCCACTTTAGCGATGCTACTTGCGCAAAGGCTGGCATTGCTAGTCTCGGTGTTAAGGAAGCAAACGTATCGCTTAAGCGCTGCTACTAAGGAAAGCGCTTTCTTCTACTTATATAGAGTAGAACTATTGTAAGATGCAAAAGTACAAACCTTGCATTTGATAAAAATCAGTAAGTCAAGCTAAATAAACCCGTTAATGGACTATATAGTCAGCTTAGTTTATGCTTAAATTTGGCGCCCTTATTGACTTATTTGTACACAATGACAAGAACTGTACGCTTAGTTGCTACGCTTTTTTTATTTGGCTTTACTGCCCACGCTCAAACTCCGAACAAAGAGTTGGCTACGGCGGTAATGAAAAATAACCTCGCAGCAGCCGAAACGCTGCTCAACACCGGGGCCAACCCCAACTCAGTTATTGAGGTCGTGCCGGGGTTCCCGACCACCTATCTCATCACCGCTGCTACCAACGGCAGCCTCGACCTAGTAAAGCTCCTGCTCAAACACAAGGCCCAAGTCAATCAGCCAGATGGATTTAAGGCCACGGCTCTGATGGCGGCGGCCGGTAAAGGCAACAAGGCAATGGTGGAGCTACTGCTCGCCAGCGGTGCCGATGCCAAAGCCAAGGACGATGACGGCAAAGACGCCCTGACTTTAGCCAAAGAGGGGGGTAGCAAAGAAACCGTCGCCCTGCTGGAGCAGAGGCCGAAGTAACTACCGGCGCTCGGCCAGCGGCAACATGGCCGCCTTAGAAGCTGCTGCTCTGCTACGGCGGTTTTCAAGCCGCTGGTAATGAAATTATTATTGTCGATTAAGGAAGCCGTCTGCAAGGACGGCTTTTTTGTTTTATGAAACACTACGCTTAGTGGCTTTAGGGCAGTAAAGTGCCTGCGCCAGTGTTGCGTCAAGCTCCTCCAGCCTTAGGTTCGTGGTAAGCGACCACCATAGTTCTACTTTTGTCACCGCACAACCCCTACCCCCATGCGCCAGTACCAAGCCCTTCTTCGTCAAATTCTCGACCACGGCACCCTCAAA
>CALMOO010000242.1 GCA_937871705.1 uncultured Hymenobacter sp. | reverse complement strand
TGAGTATATAGCGCGCTATGCCGCTGCACTAAACCAGGCACCAGTACTGGCCGGCGGCGTGAGCTACGCCGCCCAGGTGCCGGCCGACCCAGCCTTGCGCCTGCGTTGGCTATACGGCTGCCAGCGCGAAGCGCGAACGCTCCATCAGCGGCAAGCCGCACCCTACGACCAACTGCTGGTCAATAACCTACTGCTAAGCAAAGCGCTGCTCCAACGCTTTCCCTTTGATGAGAGCCTGCGCGGCTACGGCCACGAAGACACCAAGCTGGGCTGGCAACTGGCAGCCGCCGCCGTGCCCGTGCACCATTTGACCAACCCTGTGTTGCACGCGGGCCTGGAAACAGCAGTCGTTTTTATAGAAAAATCGGAGCAGGCCGTACACAACCTTGCTTACTTGCTGCGCCAAAATAGCCAAGGTGCCGGCAGCCGGCTCGTGCAAGCTGCCCAGCGCCTGCGTCGCTTGCGGCTAGCTGCCGGGGCACGAGCCACCTTGGCACTTTGTGAGCCATTACTTCGGCGTAACCTGCTGAGTACTAGACCACATTTACAATCGCTCGATGCCTTGAAGCTACTCTGGCTGCTACGGGAGGGGTAGGCCCACTAGCTGACCAAGTATATTTGGCCGCATCTATTTTCCGCTTTCACCTTTGCTGCCTCCTACCCCCATTGCCTTGCTCGACCTTGCTGCCGAACACGCCCGCTACCAGGTCGAGCTGGATGCCGCTTGGCACACTACCGTGCAAGAGGCTGCTTTTATTCAAGGGCCCGCGGTGGAACAATTCGCGGCCGAGCTAGGTAGCCACTTAGGTAATGTGCACGTCGTGCCCTGCGCGAACGGCACCGACGCCCTCATCCTGGCCCTGCTGAGCTTAGGGCTACCCGCCGGCACCGAAGTCATAGTGCCTGCTTTCACTTACATTGCCACCCTGGAGGCCGCCGCCCTGCTAGGCCTGCGCCCGGTGCTTGCCGATGTGCTCCCCAATACGTTCATGCTCGACCCGGCCGCCGTGCGCGCGGCCATTACGCCGCGTACCGGCGCCGTGATAGTAGTGCATCTGTTTGGACAATGTGCTGATTTAGAAGAAATAAAGCAAATATGCGCGGCTGCCAGTCTAGCCTTAATTGAAGATAATGCCCAAGCACTGGGAGCCACGTTCACTTTCGCCAGTGGCGAAATAGCTCACGCTGGCACCGTCGGCGAAGTAGGAACTACCTCTTTCTTTCCCAGCAAAAACCTCGGCTGCTTAGGCGACGGCGGTGCGCTGTTTACCCGCAACGCGGTCCGCGCCGACCTGCTGCGCCAGCTCGCTAACCACGGCCAAAACCAGAAATACCACCATCAGCATATTGGCTTCAACTCGCGCCTCGACACCCTGCAAGCCGCCCTGCTGCGCGTGAAACTGCGCCACCTGCCCGCCGCCCAGGCCGCTCGCCAAGCCTTTGCTGCCAGCTACGATGCGGGCTTAGCAGGTATTTCTGGCTTGCAAATTCCGGCTCGCGACCCGCGTAGCAACCACGTTTACCATCAATATACGGTGGCAGTCGAAGGAGGGGGTAGGCGCGATGCACTGCAGCAGTACCTCAGAAAGCACGGTGTGCCAAGTGCCATTCACTATCCCCAGCCTGTGCATCAACAGCCGGCTTATGCCTACCTGGGCTACCGGGCAGGGCAGTTTTCAGTGGCCGAGCGGCTGTGCCAGCAGGTGCTCTCGCTCCCCATACATCCGGAGCTGACCGCTACGCAAGGAGAATTTATAATAGAGCGTATTCAGGCTTTCTTCGCAGCTTGATTAGCACAGTGAATAATCTAACGACACCGAAAGTCCGATTCGCCATCTGCGGGGTAGGGCACATTGGTCATCGCCACGCGGCGCTGGTGGCCCGTCATGCCGCCGCGCAATTAGTAGCCCTGATTGACGTGCGAGCAGACCTGCGCAAAGCACTAGCCGCTGATTTTCCGAGCGTTCCCTTTTTTACTTCGCTCGAAGAGTATTTTACGCACGGCTCTGGCTCCGACGTACTTACCG
>CALMOO010000241.1 GCA_937871705.1 uncultured Hymenobacter sp. | reverse complement strand
GTGTTGGGGTACAGCGTGCGGAAGGTTTCGGGCGGCTGGGCTGGTAGGCTCAGCATCTGCTGGGCGGCTGGGTTGAGCTGCACGTAAGCCAGGTCGATGATGGTAGCCGGTTCGTCGGCCGCGTACACGGGCCGGAACAGAATAACACCCGGCAGCGACACGTCAAGTAACGCGTGCAGCAGCTCGTGACTGGCAGAGAGGTCGGAAGGCAGCTCGGCTGCGGGCATAAAAGGCGGGTGGATACGAGCTATCAAAGGTAAGGAAGCAAGGTAGGCTGTTTCTTATTCCACAAACGTCGCTGCAACAGTAAGCTCATGGTGCTACTTCCACTTAGTGTAAATAGCTAGTGGATAATAGCATGGTCAACCATAAGCAGGAGGTAACATTTAAACCAAACTTTTAACCAAAGCCACTTATACCTATGCAGTGGGCATAAGGGAAGTTAGGTAGAGCAGCGGCAACCAGCCCTAAAAGGAAAAAGAAGCCCCCGCCAGTATGCCTAAACTTTTGCTTATGCTGAGCGCATGCGTCCTACGCCTGCGAGGACGTCAGGAAAGCAGGAACAGAAAGGAAGCCCAATCTGTTGAGGGCGGCTAAAAGGGATAATTCGCCGTATGAATTTAACAAGTACTAGTCAAGAGGACCACATGCTGCCCGAGATAGGACTGTTTACGGACCTGTTGCAGCAAGAGGGCGTGCACGCGGCCCTGGAATATCTTAACCGCCGCACGCCGCACCGCTACACGGGCCTGTTTCGCTTCAACGGGGAGATGTTGCGCAATGAGGCGCTGTTTGACCGCTATCAGCCCAGCGTGCGCCAGGGCCTCGATGTGCCCATGGCCGTGACGTATTGCGCGTTGGTCGGCCGGCAGGAGGCCCCGGTGACTATCCTGGATGCCGCGCTCGACCCATTGGCGCAGGGCGTAGAGACGCCCGTTATCTCGTACTGCGGCGTCCTTATCCGCGACGAGCAGGGGCGGGCGTATGGCACCCTCTGCCACTACGATATGCAGCGTTGTCAGGAGCGTACCACCGACTTGCCCTTACTGGATGCGGCGGCCCAGCTGCTCTACCGACACCTACACCCTAGCCGGGAAGTCTCTCCTGCGTAATGACTACCCTTCCGAGTGTGCTGTTGGTAGACGATGATAGAACGACTAATTTTCTCCACGAGCGCTTGTTGCGGCGCTTAGAAGTGGCCAAGCAGCTAGTGGCAGTTACGAATGGCGTTCAGGCCTTAGCCTATCTCACTTCCCTTGAGGGCGAGGCCGAGCAGCCGTACCCCGCGCTGATTCTGCTCGACCTGCGCATGTCGGTACTGGATGGCTGAGAATTTTTAGCCGCCTACTGTCAACTACTCTGGCGTCAGCGACGAGCCCCCGTCATCGTACTAGCAGTACCACTGCTCAGCGTAGCCGAGTTGGAGAACTTGCAACGGCTACCGGTGGTCAGCGTCCTTTAATAAGCCGCTCACTGCGGAAAAAACCGGTCCTGCTCATGGAGCGAGGTGGTGAGCAGGATCACGACTATTCCCTGACGCTGGGCGGCGGGCAACTGCGCGTAGCGGGCCAGAAACTCGCGCCCGTTCATTACGGGCATGTTCAGGTCGAATAGAATCAGGGCCGGGCAACTGGCCGAAGCGGCCACGCAGGTTTGGGCCAGGGTATGCAGCGCCTCCTGCCCGTTTTCGGCAATGAGCACCTGCTGGGTGACCTGCATGGTCTTGGTCAGCAGTAGTTTGTTTAGATAATTGGTGGTAGAATCGTCATCGACGAGTAGCACACTGGATAAGATGGGCAGCGACAAAATAAAGGAAACTACTTAGATAGAGGAAATTAAATAGGGAACGTCACGGTAAAGGTCGAGCCATTGCCTGGGCTACTAGTAACCGCAATTTTCGCGCCCGCGTTGTCAATCAGGCGCTTAATCATATAAAGACCTACGCCGGTGCCCGCCACATGGGTGTGCAGGCGCTGAAAGGCCCTAAACAAGCGTTCCTGTTGCGCTTCGCTCAAACCCAAGCCGTTATCGCGCACGCTGAGTACTACCCCGCTGGCTTGCTGCTCGGCTCGCAGCCAGACCTGGGCCGGGCGAGCGGGGTCACGGTACTTGAGGGCGTTGCTGAGTAGATTATAGACGATGCTGCGCAAGCTAGCCGGGGCGAAGGAGACGTGCAGGTCGGCGGCCACGTCAAGCTGCACCTGGGCGGCCGCGGCCGTGATACTTGGAGCCAGGTCCGCCAGCACCCCCGCCACGACGGGCGCCAGGGCTAGCCGCTGCGCGGGCTCATTATAGGTCTGTTGCAGGCGTGAGAGGTCGGTGAGCTGCTCGATGGTGAGCAGAAAGCGGCTTACCGTTCCGTCGAGCAGGTCCAGCAGGTGGGTCACCACCTCGTCCTGCTGCACGGTCAGGGGCAAGGTGTCGCGCAGCGCATGCAGAATGCCCTCAATGTTGGTAATGGGAGCTTTGAGGTCGTGCGAGGCCGTGTACACGAACGTATCCAGGTCCACGTTGGTGCGCGTGAGTTGGCGGTTGCTCTCCTGCAACTCGTCGTTGCTGGCCAGCAGCTTTGCGTTCAGGTTCTGCACCTGCTGACGGGCTTCGACCTGCTCAGTGATGTCGGTGACCAGCGTATACAGGCCCTGCACGGTACCTTGGTGTACATCGGGAATGTAGGTGGTGCGAATGTGCTTGTGGAAGTGGGGCCGGAAGGGCATTTCGGCCTCGAACTCCATCCGTTCGCCGGCCAGGGCCCGTTCCAGATACGGGCGAATGGTGGGATAGGCCTGCTCGCCAGCTATTTCCCGAATAGGCCGACCCAGCAGCTGGTCAGGTGTCAGCCCAAACCAGGGCTGGTACGCCAGGTTAGCGAAGCGGTACTTCTCGTCGCGGTCAAGGTAGCTGATGAGCACCGGCAGGGCATCGGTAATCAGGCGCAGCTGGCGGGCGCTGGCTTCGGCCGCCCGGCGGGCGAGCACCTGCTCGGTGACATCGAAGCCGAAAATAGAAACCCCTGCTACCTGGCCCTGCTCGCGGTAGGCCTGGTAGGTGAAGCTGTAGTAGGCCGGCTGGGGCGGCTGCCCCGGCGCGGACAGCCGCGCGAACGGCAGCTCCTGGTCGAAGTACGTGTCGCCGGTCTGGTACACGTGGTCCAGTAGGGCCACCACTCCCTGGGCTTGTAGCTCGGGCACAGCGTGCGCTGCGTCGAGGCCCATGAGTTGGCGGCCGGCAAATAAGGCTTGGTAAGCGGGGTTGACGTACTCAAAGCGGTGGCCGGGGGCGCGCAGCAAGGCCACGAGCGCCGGGGTTTGCTCGAACACATGGTGAAAGGCCTCGCGCTCGGTGGCCTGGTGCTGGGCGGCGGCCAGCAGTTGCGCTTGCAGCGCAGTGGCCTGCCGCCGGGTGCGCACCTGCTCGGTCACGTCCACGGCAAACACGAGCACGCCCTGCGGCTGGCCATGCGCGTTGGGCAGGGGCTGATAGGTAAAGTCGAGGTAGTGCTGCACGGGTGCACTACCCGGCTGCGCCAGCAGAAGGGCGATTTCCTTGCCTTCGAAGGTCTGGCTACTCCGGTAGACGTTGTCGAGCAGCTCAATAAAGCCTTGCTCGGCTACCTCGGGCAGCGTTTCGGCCACCGTCTGACCGATTCGCACGCGGCCATCCATGAGGCGTTGGTAGCGGTTATTGGCGAAGGTGAAGCGATGGTCCGGCCCGTGGAGCGTAGTGATGGCGGCGGGCACCTGCGCCAGAATCTGGCTGAGCAGGCGCTGGTGGTCAGCCAGCTCCCGGGTGCGCTCCTGCACGCGGGCTTCAAGTTGCGGGTTGAGGTGCTCGACTTGCTGGCGGGCCAGCACCTGCTCGGTCACATCATAAGCGAAGTTGAGCAGCCCCTGCACGCCGCCGTGCGCGTTGGGCAGGGGTTGTAAGAGCACGTTATAGTAGCGCCGCTCCGGCTGGCTGGTGTCGGTAACGTCTACCCACACTTCCTGTTCCATCTCGTAGTGGGCCTCACCGGTCACATACACCTGGTCCAACTGCTCCAGGATGCGTTGGCCCTGTAGTTCGGGCAGCGCCTCGCGGATAGGCAAGCCCAACAAGCGGCGGTGGCGAAACAGCTGTTGGTAGCGCGGATTGACCAGTTCGTAGACGTGGTCGGGGCCGCGGTACGTCGCCATACTGGCGGGCAACTGCATGAGCAGGTCATAGAAGCGCTGGCGCTGGTCTTCGGCCTCGGTGCGCGCCGTCTGCTCCCGGGCGCGGCTCTCGCGCAGGGACTGCTCCACGGCCGAGCGGGGCAGGTCGGCCATATCGGTAAAGTTGACCACCAGTAAGTCGCCGCTGCGCTGGGCCACCAGCCGGAAATAGGTATCTATGCCGTCGCCCTCATACGGCACGTCGTAGGTCGCGGCCTGGCCCGTTAGAAAAGCCGTGCGATACTGGGCAAAAATGCCGGTCGGCACACTGTTAGGATAGTACTCGCGAAACGTGCGGGCGGGTTGAGCGGGCAGGTTTAATAAGCGTTGGCCGGCCGGGTTGAGACGGGCGAAGCGGAAATCGACCAGTTCGCCGGCCTCGTCGTAAAGCGGGGCATAGAGCGCGGCCCCGGTGGGCACTAGGTCAAAGAAGGCCTCAAAGGGATTGTTAGCGGCTGCCACAAAGAGAAAGGGGATAGAAGCACTTGTAAGTGGCCGCCAGAGCTGCCTGCTTACGAGCACTAAGAAAGTAGTACTATTGTAAGTGAAGGTAAGCCCTGGTCCGAAAGGGGCGCCTTACGGACTTGAGCGATGACCACCAAGCAACCACTAGGCTCGACTACCTCACCGGCCATAGCTCGGTATATACACCCGGAAGGTGGAACCCACCCCAACCTCACTCTGCACCTCGACCCGGCCGCCTAGATTCTCGGCAATCTTCTTCACCGTGTACAGTCCCAGGCCTGAGCCTTCCACGTGGTTGTGGAAGCGGCGAAACAGGGCAAACAGTTCGGCCTGCTGGGCAGCCGTCAGGCCCAGGCCATTGTCTTGCACCGTTAGGCACCAGTAGCCGTCCTGGGAGTGGCAGCTCAGCCGCACGTGCGGCGGCTGGTCGGGGTGGCGGTACTTGAGGGCATTGCTAAGCAGGTTGTAGAGCAGCGAGCGCAGGCTCTTAGCCGGCATGGCCACCACGGGGCAGGCCGCGGCCTCTACCTGCAGTTGGCCCCCAGTCTGCTGCAGCGCGGGGAGCAAGTCCTGGCGCAAGTCCTCCACGATGGTGGCCAACTCCACGGCGGGGGCCACTGGGTCCTGCGCCTGATGTAGCTGGAGCACCTCACCGAGCTGGGCGAGCGTACGCTGGAAGCGGGCCACTGCGTCTTGCATCATCCGCAGCAACGGGCCGACCGGGGCCTGCGGGTCCGGCAGCTCTTCATGCAGGGCCTGCACCAGCCCCTCCAGGTTGGTGATGGGGCCGCGCAGGTCGTGGGAGGCCATGTACACAAAACTGTCCAGGTCGGCATTGACCCGCGTGAGCTGCTGGTTGAGCGCGAGCACCTGCTGGCGGGCCGTCACTTGCTCGGTTACGTCGAAGGCAAACACATACACCCCATCGATCTGCTGGTGCGCGTTGTAGCGGGCCTGAAAGGTGTGGTTGAAGTACCCGATTTTGGCCCCATTCCCTGCCGACTGCGTGAAGTGTAGCGGCACCTCCTGGTCTTGGTGG
>CALMOO010000240.1 GCA_937871705.1 uncultured Hymenobacter sp. | reverse complement strand
GCTTATGTCGCTCTCCCTCATTTTCCTGGGGCTGCTCGTCCTCACGGCCTTCCTCTCCTACGTTATCGTGCCGCAGGGTACGGTAGCGGTAGTCACTGTGTTTGGCAAATACCGGCGCGTGATGGCACCGGGGCTGAACTTCAAGCTGCCGTTTATCGAGAATGTGTACAAGCGCATCTCAATTCAAAACCGTTCGTTAGAACTAGAGTTTCAGGCAATTACTATTGACCAGGCCAACGTCAACTTTAAGGCCATGTTGGTCTACGCCGTGTTCGACCAGAGCGAGGAGGCCATCAAGCGCGTAGCCTTCAAGTTCGTGGATGAGCGCAGCCTGATGCAAGCTTTGGTGCGTACCGTGGAGGGTAGCATCCGGGCGTTCGTGGCCACGCAGCGGCAGGCGGCGGTGCTGAGCTTGCGCGGCGAAATCGTGCTGCACGTCAAAGACCAACTCGACGAAACGCTCGAAAGCTGGGGCTACCATCTTATTGATTTGCAGCTCAACGATATTGCTTTCGACGAGGAAATTATGCGCTCGATGGCTAAAGTGGTAGCGTCCAACAACCTCAAAGCTGCTGCCGAAAACGAAGGCCAGGCCCTGCTCATCACCAAAACCAAAGCCGCCGAAGCCGAAGGCAACGCCATCAAGATTTCGGCCGAAGCCGAGAAAATTGCGGCTCAGTTGCGTGGGCAGGGGGTGGCGCTCTTTCGCGAAGAAGTGACCAAGGGCATGGCCCACGCCGTGCAGGAGTTGGCCGACAACAACCTCGACCCCTCGCTGGTGTATTTTTCAATGTGGACGGAAGCCATCAAGCACTTCGCCGAGCAGGGCAAAGGCAACGTCATCTTCCTTGATGGCTCGAACGAAGGCCTTGAAAAGAGCATGCAGCAGATGCTGGCCCTACAGCACCTCGACCGCCCCAACTCCGCTCGCTAACTCGGCTTAGTGTCGGAAGCTACAAGGGGGGTAGGGGCTACTGCGCTAGCCGGTATTTTATAAGAGTAAGAATAGAAGCAATGACTACTAAGCGCCTACCCCTGCCTCCGGCGCTGAGCCTGCAACAATAGTTTGCAATCTGGGTCTAGCTAGCGCAAGGCAACTGCTACTTGCCTATACTCAGGCGAGTAGCAGGAAGTATGCTCGCAGGCTGGCGCCCCTAAAAAGTGCCGCTCGGGCAACTAAAATGATATCCGGACAGTAACAGGGCGTAAATCGTTACTTTTGCAGCTGCAAAAAGGAAGCTGCTGCTTTCATGCTATAGCCATTTCAATAGGGCTATATGCAAGTAAACCTTTACTAGCAGCAGCTTCGTACGTTTCGCACTCTTCCATCTTTTTTCATTTTTAATGAAACACCACCTATTCACCACTTCCCTACTCGGACTGGGAATGCTAGCGGCCGCGCCGCATAGCCATGCCCAAACGGCCGACCAGAAATGGGGCCTCAGTGGCTACGCAACCACGCTTAAATACCGTGGCGACCTAGGCAACAACTACTTCAACCACCGTAACGGCACTTACGGTGGTGGCCTCACCCTGAGCCACTACCTCAGCAGTGGCCTCGACATCAACCTCTCGGCCAACCAAGGCGTATTGCGCTACCCCAGCGACCCGCAGCGTTTTGTGAACGGCAACCGGTTTTCGGCCAACGTTAGCTCCTTTGGGCTGGGCTTTAAGCTGAAGCTTAATAACGGCTGGGCGCTCAAGGAAGACGCTGTTATTCAGCCTTATATCTTGATACAGCCGGGCTTTGCCTACATCTATACCAATCGCTACGCCAACAACTCAACAACTAGCAACTCGACCAACTACGGCGCGTTTGACGGGCAGGCCGCTGTTGGCTTGAATTTCCGCATTACGCCGGGCTTCAGCCTGTTTGCGCAAGCCGGCCAGCATATCCTGTTCCGCGACGATGCCCGCCTCGACGGTGTTAGCACCGGCGAAACCGGGTTGTTCAATAAGTACGACCAGTACATGCAGTACTCGGCCGGTTTGACTGTCAATTTCGGCAAAGCCAAAGACACGGACGGCGACGGCGTGCCCGACCGTAAAGACAAGTGCCCCGACACTCCACAAGGCGTGAAAGTGGACGTGAATGGCTGCCCAGTTGACACCGACGGCGACGGCGTAGCCGACTACCAAGACAAGTGCCCCGACGTGAAAGGCCTCGCTACCCTGCAAGGCTGCC
>CALMOO010000239.1:7213-10925 GCA_937871705.1 uncultured Hymenobacter sp. | reverse complement strand
CAATGAGTTGCGCTGCTGAGTTTGAAGATGGTTTTGCCTGCGTCTGCTCAGCCAAGTCATAATTTTTAACTTTTAACTCAGCGCTCAATTCCTCCCCTACCCCGATGAGCCGCGTCACGCCGTGGGCGTGCACCAGGGCCGCCACGCGGGCATACAGCTCGGGGCCGCTGAGGCCCGATTCGAGTACGTCGCTGAGAATAAGCGTGCGCCCGCCGGGCCGGGCCTGGCGGCTCAGGGCATCGAGGGCCAGGGCCAGGCCGGCGAGGTCGTTGTTATAAGTATCGTCGAGCAGGTAGCAACCATAGCGACCCTGCTTCATTTCGAGGCGCATGGCCACGGGGTGCAGGCGCAGCAGCCGGCGCTGGATTTCGGCCGGGGCGAGCTGGGTGGCGGGGTTGAGCTGGCGCCACAGCAGCACGGCCAGGCAGTGCAAGGAATTCTCCACCGAGGGCTCGTCGGCGAAAGGCAGCGTGAAGCGCGATGCCGCTCGTAGGGCTGGCTGGTCAAGGGGGGGTAGGGACTGCGTGAGGCCCGCATCGCGGAGCCGCACGCGCACCGTGGTGCTGGCCCCCGCCCGCTTGAGCCGGAAGCGCAGGGCCGCACCCGGCACGGCGTCGCGCGTCCAGGCCAGCGCGGGCAGGCTGCGGGCCTGCACGGCCGCGTGCACCTGCGGCTGGTCGGCACAATACACCAGTATCTCAAAGCCGGGCTGCTCGAACAGGCGTAGCTTTTCGCCCAGCTTTTCGGCTTCGGAGGCAAAGCCCGCGTCGTGGGCCGTGCCGAGCGTGGTGAAGATGCCGTGCGTGGGCCGGATGATTTCGGCCAGCCGCTGCATCTCGCCGCGCTCCGAGATGCCAGCCTCGAAAATACCCAGCGTGTGGCGGCCGGGCGCTAGTTCCCACACACTCAACGGCACGCCTACCTGCGAGTTGTAGCTTTTGGGCGAGCGGCAAATGTCTTCATCGGGCGCCAGCAGCTGGGCCAGCCACTCCTTCACAATGGTCTTGCCATTAGAGCCCATAATGGCCCACACCGGCCTCCCAAACGTGGACCGGTGCGCGGCGGCCAGCGCCTGCAAGGCCACCAGCGTATCGGGCACCTGCACGAAACCAGCCTCGGCGAAGGGCTCCAGGCTGGCGGGGGGGTAGGCCACTACAAACAGCCGCACGCCCTTGGCATAGAGCGCGGCCAGGTGGTGGTGCCCGTCGTGGTTGGGCCCGCGCAGGGCAAAGAACAGAGCGCCTTCGGTGAGCCCCACGCGGCGGCTGTCGAGCAGCAGCGAGGCCACGGGGGTAGCGAAGGCAGGAGCTTGCAGCAAGGTGCCGCCGAGCAGGGCGGGCAGGTCGGAGAAACGAATGGGCATGGCCCGGCAAAGGTCGGGCACAGACGCGCCAGCGGCCGCCGGGCCGGCCATCGGACTATAACCAGGGGGTAGGCGCTTGATTTTCAGTGGCAGCACTGATGCCCGCCAGCCTTCGCTCAACTGACATTTGCCCGGCTCCAAAACATGCTCACCAGCATTGTTGCAGGCCATCTTAGCAGAAGCTGCGCTGAGGCGCAGTAAGTCCTACCCTTTCTAAACTATTCTGGCTCCACACCAACTTTGCGCACACACAAAAGCCGGCAGCTGAGGCGTCAGATGCCGGCTTTTGCTTATCTAAATGCCCGCGCTAAAAATCCGTTGGCTCGCCGAGAAAGGCGAAGTCGTCAATTTCTTTCAGCAGGTCTTGAAATTTCTGGCGCACCATCTGGTAGGCAAAGCCGCCGAGCAGCAGGTGCACCGGTGGGTGGTCGAGGCGCACGAGCTGGTACATGGCTTCGGCAGCTTTGGCAGGGTCGCCTTTTTGGTTGCCATCGCGGCCCAACGAGGCTTTCAAGCCTTCGCCCACGGTGCTGGCGTAGTCGGCAAGCTGGTTCTCAGTATAGGTGGCCGAAACCCCGGCCCAATTGGTGCGAAACGGCCCCGGCTCCACATTGGTAACGTGAATACCCAGCGGCTTGAGCTGCGCCGCCAGCGACTCGCCCAGGCCTTCGAGGGCAAACTTAGAGCCATTATAAATGCCCGCATGGGCCATGCCAATAAAGCCGCCAACTGAGGTAACGTTGAGGATATGGCCCGACTTCTGCGCCCGCAGGTGGGGTAGGGCAGCCCGCACCACGCGCAACGGCCCAAACACGTTCACGTCGAACTGCCGCTGCGTTTCTTCTTCCGAAATCTCCTCGATGCTGCCCAGCGAGCCGTAGCCCGCGTTATTCACCACCACATCGAGGCGGCCAAAGGTGTCGATGGCCTGCTGCACGGCCGCTTGTATCTGCTCGGCGTTGCTCATGTCGGCCAGCACACCCAGGCTTTGGCCTTGGGCTTTCTGCGTAAATTCTTCGGCTTGCTCGAGCTGGCGGAAGGTGGCCGCTACCCGGTCGCCTTTGGCAAGCAGCAGGGTAGCCAGCGCCTCGCCGAGGCCGGTAGAAGCGCCAGTGATAAACCAGGTTTTTTGCGATTCAGGCATGCTATAGCTAGTTGGAATGAAGCTGTAAGACGCCTGAGGTGGGCAGATTGTTTGGCGGCAACTTACGGCTGCATTCCCGCGTTTGTCCAGTACATTTGCTTTACACAAAATAAGGGGCCGAGCGCACGGCCCAGCCCCTTATCCCAACTAGTGCAGTAAGTGAGCGATGAGATAGAGGCCGAGGCCCTTAGCTACACCTTTCACAAGCTCTTGCAAAACTGGCTTCCACCATTTCCGCAGTAGTTGTAACGCAGGTTTTCCCTTCATTTGAGTAAGAAGTCTGGGTGTTCCTGCACCCGCTTCTTGAACCCTCGGTTGCGCCAACAACCGGGGGTTCGCCGTTTATAGGCAACCGTGTTGGCGGGGTGTGTACCGTACGTTGGGTCGAAGGTAGATGAGCAGCATATTATAAAACAACCCGTTGGTCTTTGAAACCTATTTATAAGTATCTGTAAATCAAAATTATATTTATTATTCTCAATACTTATTCTTAGTTTGTGTAACCCCAAGTTTTTCTAGTTCTTTGATTTGTTATATTCTATCACTCAGAACTAACCCCTAAATCGGCGCTACCTTCGGGCCTTCATTGCCTACTCGTTTAAAGCCGCCCGATGGCCGTTTCTGCTTCGCTTTCTCCTACCCCCGCGCCGCTGTGGCAGCGGGTTTGGCCACACGTGCTGGCCGTTTTATTCTTCGTGGTGCTGGCCGTGGCCTACTTCGCGCCCATCGTGTTTGAGCACCAGACGCTGGCGCAGCACGACATTACCCAGTTTCAGGGCGGCGCGCACGAGACGCAGCAGTGGGCTGCCGAGCACGGCCACGAGCCGCTCTGGACCAACTCCATGTTTTCGGGGATGCCGACTTACCTCATTTCGGTGCACTTCCCCGGCGACTTGTTTGTGTACGTGCAGAAGGCCGTGGCCCTGGGCCTACCGGCTGTGGTGAGCAACTTGTTTGTGGCCTTGCTCTGCGGCTACGTGCTGCTGGTGGCGCTGGGCGTGCGGCCGCTGGTGGCGGTGGCCGGCGCGGTGGCGCTGGGCTTTTCGAGCTACAACCTGGCTATTTTGGCCGCCGGGCACAATACCAAGTCGTGGGCGCTGGCCTACGCGCCGCTGGTGCTGGGCGGGCTGCTGCTGGCTTTCCGGCAGAATAAATGGCTGGGCGCGGCGCTCTTTACCTTGGGCCTGACCTTGAATGTACGCGCC
>CALMOO010000239.1:0-7203 GCA_937871705.1 uncultured Hymenobacter sp. | reverse complement strand
AACCACCCGCAGATAACTTACTACCTGGGCTTGCTGGTGGCTATTTATGGCCTAATTGAGCTGGTATCGGCCATCAGGGCGGGGCGGCTGGGCGACTTTTTCGGGCGCGCGGTGCTGCTAGGTATCGGCGCGGCGCTGGCCATTGGCGTCAGCTTCGGCCGGCTTTATACTACCTACGAATACAGCAAGTACAGCAACCGCTCGCCCTCTGAGCTGAAGGCCCTACCCCCCGCCGCTGGCCAAGCCGCTACGCCCAACGCCAAGCAGCAAGACCGCGACTACGCCTTTGCCTACAGCTACGGCGTGGGCGAAACCATGACCCTGATGGTGCCCAACTTCTACGGCGGCAGCAGCGCCATGCCGCTGGGTACCGGCTCCAATATGGCTCGCGAGCTCAACACACTCGGCGCCAGCCCTGATATGCTGGCGAGCATGCCCACTTACTGGGGCGACCAGGCCTACGTGGCCGGCCCAGTATACGTGGGCGTGGTGGTGTGCTTTCTGTTTATTCTGGGCTTATTTGTGGTGGATAAGCGCACGCGCTACTGGCTGCTGGCCGGCACCCTGGTGTCGTTTGTGCTGGCCTGGGGCAAGAACTTTGAGACGGTAAATAACCTAATTTTTGACCTGCTGCCGGGCTACCGCAGCTTCCGGGCTGTGAGCATGGGCTTGGTGATGGCCCAGCTGGCCATGCCGCTGCTGGCGGCGCTGGCGCTGGCGCGCATCTTGCGGCCGCGCGACGCGGGCGTGAGCGGCGGCCCTACCCCCCTCACTCCGGCCGAGCCGCTGCACCCGGCGCTGGCCAAGGCCGCCCGCGCTGCGGCGGGCGCTCCAGCGGTAGTTGTCGATTCGCCTGATAACCAGCTCCGCACCAAGCAGCTGCTCTACGCGGGGGCCGTCACGGCCGGCATTTTGCTGCTGAGCTGGCTGGCCAGCTTCAGCTTCGATTTTGCCTCGCCCCAGGATGCAAACCTGACGCAAAGCGGCTTCACGCCGCAGCTGATGAGTGCCCTGCGTGCCGACCGCGCCGACTTGCTGCGCGGCGATGTGTGGCGCGGGCTGCTCTTTGTGGGCCTCACGCTGGCAGCGCTGTACTTCTATTTGAAAGGCAAAGTGCAGGCCGGCGTGGCCGCTGCCCTAGTGGTGGCGCTCACGCTACTCGACCTCTGGACGGTGGACAAGCGCTACCTCGGCGAGAAAAATTTCCAGGCCGAAACTATTGCCGAGAGCTTCCAGCCCTCACCGGCCGACCAGCAGATTCTGCAAGACAAAGACCTGAGCTACCGCGTGCTCAACGTGGGCAATCCGTTTAACGAGGCGCGCACCTCGTACTTCCACAAGAGCATCGGGGGCTACCACGGCGCTAAGCTGCGCCGCTACCAGGACTTGATTGAGCGCCAGATTTCGACCAACAACACCGGCGTGCTCAACATGCTGAACACGCGCTACGTCATCATTCCGCCGCAAAAGCAGGGCGAAACCGAGCAGGTGCAGCGCAACCCCGGCGCACTGTGCAATGCCTGGTTTGTGCGCGAGCTGCGCGCCGTGCCCAGCCCCGACGCTGAGATGGCCGCCCTCACTGGCCTCGATACGCGCCGCGTGGCGGTGGTCGATACCAAGAAATTTCCGCAGGTGAAGCCGGCCACCTACGCCGACTCGTCGGGCACTATTGTACTCACCAGCTACGCGCCTGACGCGCTCACCTACCGCTACACGGCCGCGCAGCCGAGCACGGTGGTGTTCTCGGAAATCTATTATGCCGACGGCTGGCAAGCCTTTTTGGATGGTAAGGAAGTGCCGCACTTCCGAGCTGATTTTGTGCTGCGGGCTATGCAAGTGCCGGCCGGCTCGCACGAAATCAAGTTCGTATTTGAGCCCAAGGAGTACGCCATCGGCAACACGGTTTCGTTGGTTTCGAGTATCGGTGTGTTGCTAGCGGTGGTGGCGGCCGGGGTGTTTGGTTCGCGGCGCCGGGCGTAGCTTTCTGGCTGAAACTGCTTGAATTAAAGCAAGTAGGGCGGTGTTTAACAAGAGGGTTGGCCAGGGGCTGCGAGTTAGACACGAAGCACCCGGCCAACCCTTCTACTTTTACGCGACATCCATGTCTCTTTTATTTTTTGGTTTCATAGTATTAATACTCGGGCTGAATGCCAACCGGTTTTCGGAAGGCTTCAGCCGCTGGCGTGGGGGGCTGTTGTTTTTGGGCAGCGGCATGCTGCTGCTGGGCCTGGCCGCCAGCACGGTAGCGCAGGTGGGCGCGGGCCAAGTGGGCGTACAAACGCTGTTTGGGCAGGTGCAGAGCCGCGTGCTGCTGCCGGGCCTGAATGTGGTAAACCCGCTGGTAGACGTGACGCGCTTCGACACGCGCACCCAGAACTACACCATGTCGTCGGTGCGCACCGAGGGCGACAAGGAAGGTGACGACGCCATTCGGGTACTGTCGGCCGATGGGCTGGAAGTAGTGATTGACCTCACAGTGCTTTACCACGTGGTGCCGACCCAGGCGCCACGCATTCTTTCGACCATCGGCGAAGACTACCAGGACAAGATAGTGCGGGCCATCTCGCGCACCCGCATTCGCGACAACGCCGTGTACTACGATGCCGTGGCCTTGTATTCGACGCGGCGCGAGGAGTTTCAGACGCGCATTCTGGCCGCTATTGAGAAGGATTTTCGGGCCAACGGCTTGCAGCTCGACCAGCTTTTGATTCGCAACATCCAGCTGCCGCAATCGGTAAAAGCCAGCATCGAAAGCAAGATTTCGGCCGAGCAGGACGCGCAGAAAATGCAGTTTGTGCTGCAAAAGGAAAAGCAGGAAGCTGAGCGCAAGCGCGTTGAGGCCCAAGGCATTGCCGACTACCAGCGCATTGTTAATACCGAGCTCTCCGACAAGCTGCTGCAATACGAAGCCATTAAGGCGCAGCAGGCCATCGCCACTTCGCCCAATGCCAAGGTCATCATCATGGGCAAAGGCAGCGGGTCGCAGATGCTGATTAGCGATAAGTAATCGAGAGGGGGTAGGAAGCAGCTTTGGCTTCCTACCCCCTCTTTTTGATGCAGGCTTATGACAGGTAGTATACCCGCGCTGCTGCAACCCATTCCCTACCCCTCTGCCACCCGGCAAAGCATCCGCCTGTTGCTCTGGCGCGACGACTTGCTCAACCCTGACTTGCCCGGCAATAAGGCTCGCAAACTCAAGTACAACTTGCAGCAAGCCAGGGCCGAAGGCCACACGCGCCTGCTCACATTTGGCGGGGCCTACTCTAACCACCTGGCTGCCGTGGCGGCGGCCGGCCGGCTCTACGAGTTTGAAACGGTAGGCTTAGTGCGCGGCGAAGAACACCGTCCGCTCAACCCGACGCTGGCCCACTGCGCCGCCGACGGCATGGTGCTGCACTACCTCGACCGCAGCACCTACCGCCGCCGGGCCGAGCCCGCGTTTTTAGCCGAGCTGCAGCGCGCCTACGGCCCCGCCTACCCCCTGCCCGAAGGCGGCACCAACGCGCTGGCCCTGCGCGGCGTGGCCGAGCTCATCGGCGAGGTGCGCCAGCACACCGACTTCGACTTTATAGCCGTGGCGGCCGGCACGGGCGGCACGCTGGCCGGCCTAGCCTTGGGTCTGGCTGAGGCTGCCTACCCCGCCCGCGCCGTGGGGGTAGCGGCGCTGAAAGGCGCTGATTTTCTGCGCGCTGAAGTAGATGCGCTGACGCTTGCCGCCGCAGGCCGTACCTGCGCCAACTATGAGCTGCACACCGGCTATCACTTTGGCGGCTACGCCAAGCTGCCGGCCGAGCTGCGGGTGTTTATCAAGGAGTTTGAAGCGCAATATGGCGTATTGCTCGACCCCATTTATACCAGTAAGCTGCTGTTTGGCTTGCTGAATTTGATTGATGAAGGCCACTTTGCGCCGGGCAGCACAGTAGTGGCGGTGCACACGGGCGGCTTGCAGGCGTGGGCGGGGTTTGCCTCAGCTACTGGCTGAGTGAGTTCGGGCTATTATTCATCAACCCAGCCAGCCGCTTATCTGCTAACATGCTCATTTCTAAGGCAGCCAAAATAAATACAAAAGGCAGTACAGGGGCCAGAAAACGCACGTCCCAATCCTCCACCGTGAGCATGACGATGGCGGCTTGCCACAGCGGCACTGCCGCTAGAAATATGCGGGCCAGCTTCCACACATCGGGGCGCTGAGTGCCGCGGGCGGCGAGGTAGTATAATGGCCACAGCACCAACACGTAAGCTAGCCGGTGCGCTACCGAGTAGTAAGGCTTCATACCACTCACAAACACGAAGAGCTTGCCGAACATCAGGCGCAGCAGAAAGCCAGGATTGTGGGCCGCAAAATATAGAATGCGCGGCACCTGGCCGATGCCATCGGCGGGCATATCTAGGGGGGTAGCCGGGTGCACGGCCCACACTGGCGAGCCAAATATCAGCTCGCCGCGCTGGTAAGTTTCGACAATGAAGTATGATTGCAGGCGCTGATTGAGCACCACAAGCGCCAGCGGAATCGCCAGCACCACCGCGCCCACCGCCGCCCAAAACAGCAGGCGGCCCGGCCGCTGCCGCAGGTTTTCGAGGCCGGCCGTGAGCACGGCAAACGTTAAGACAAAGCCATTGGGCCGCGTGAGGACGGTGAGCAGTAGCACCAGCACTAGGGTGGCCCACGCCCGCCAGCCCCCGGCGCGCACCCGCACAAAAGCCGCAAACGACAGCACCGACAAGCTGATAAAAAGCGACTCGGTGAGCAGGTAGCAGTTGAACTGCTGAATATCGGGCCACACAATAAAGAGCAGCGTGGCCAGCGCCGCCGCGCCGCGCCGCCCACTGGCCAGGTGCCGCACGCCGCCATAAAGCGCAGCAGCCGCCGCCCCCGACACGGCTATTTGCCCCAGCACGATGCCCCACCAACCGGTTTTGAGCCACAGCCACGCCACCTGAAACCAGACGTACAGAATGTAACGCTGGGTATGCTCAGGCACAAACGCATCGGGGGGGGTAGGCGGCTGGCCGGGCACTACCACGGTGGGTTCAAACTTGTAGTACCCGTTTTTGGCCACGTTGGTGGAGTAATGCAGGTACAGCTCGCTGTCGTTGGCGTAGTGCGGCCCGTGGTAGCGTACCAGAAAAGCAGCCTGCACTAGCAGCCACAGCCCCACCAGCACCGCCCGGTGGTGCGGCCACAGCCGCTGAAAGCCTCGCCGGATAAAAGGGGGTAGTAGCATGAGCCGCAAAGGTAGCCGCCGAGCTTAGCCCAACAGACTGCCCGCTGGCGCGTATTTAGCGACCTATGCTGCTCGTTCGTTTGCTTCGCCGCCTGCTGCCTTTGCTGTTTTTAGTCGCGCTGGGCGTGTTTTTGTGGCGTAAAATTGGCCCTGCGCTGGCCAGCTTCAACCCATTGGCTACCCCCACTCCGCAAATAACCGTGACGCACAACACGGTGCTCACCCAGGTCGAAGCGCTGGGCCGGCTGGAGCTGGTGCGCTACCGCTTCAAGGATGTGGTGGAGTACAAGCGCACCGGCCGCTTTCAGTTTTTGCCCGCGGCCAAGGTGGCGCTCATTGTGGGCGGCGAGGCCGTGGGCTGCCTCGACCTACGCCAAATCCGGCCGCAAGACGTGACGCTGGAAGGCGACTCGGTGGTGCGCGTGCTGCTACCCGCGCCCGAGTTGTGCTCATTCCAAGTCAACCACGACCAAAGCCGCGTCTTCAGCACCGAAAATGGCTTTTTCCAGGATGCCGAGCTGGTCGACGAAGCCTACCGCTACGCCGAAGCCCAGGTGCGCCGGTCGGCCTTGCAATCGGGCATCTTGGCCGAAACCCAGCGCAATGCCGCGCAGATTCTGGTGCCTATGCTGCACACGCTTACGGGGCGGCGCGTCATTATTGGGCAGCGGCTGGTGGCGCCTACCCCTGCCCGCAAGGGGTAGCAAGCGTGGGCTTAGCAACCATTTACTGTTCAGTAAAAAAGGCATCGCCCGGTAGGGCGATGCCTTTTTATAAATTCAACTAGTTCTACGCGGCCCGGAAGCCGGTGGCTTGCCGGATAGTGCGCTCATTGCCGGTGGCGGGGTCGGTGTAGCTGTGGTCGCTCACTTCTACCGACAAATGCTTGCCTACCAGCTCTTTCGTGTCCAGGTCTTTGCCATCGTGGGGCTTGATGCCGACAGCCGAATACAGCGACAGAATAATGGGGTGGCCCGCCGCCGAGTTGTAGAAGCGCTGCGTGACGAAGCCTTCCTCATTCTCCATGTGGGCCGCGAAAAAAGGAACTTGCTGGTGCTCGCTCGTGCCTTCTTCGATGCTGGTGATAGTAACCGTGTGGCGGCCATCGGGGAGAAACCCTTTTTCCTGGCCTTTATCAACTGAGATTTTCATACTGTCAAGTTATATACTAATGATATTAGTGCTAACGTATTTGACAGCGCGAGGTTGCCTTACCAGTTATATAAGGCTGCGTAATCTCGCTTTGTGGCCGGCCAATAGCTGCAGTACCCACCGTAAAGCTGCCCCGGTAAAGACAAGCCTTTTCAGATTAGCTCAAACGCAGAACTCGCTACCAGCCTTTTGCGTCAACACTCACTGGTTTTTGCGCTTTGCTACCCCATGAAAATAGTCGAATACAGCCGCAGTCTACAATGGGTGGGTGACTTGCACTGTCCAGCCTGCCAGCAACTTACGCCCGCTTGGCGCTCGAGTGGCATGAGCGAGTGCTTTCCGCACTTTTTCTGCACGCGCTGCTCCAACGTCATTCACCGCGAAGCTGATAAGGCCTTGGTGTGGTACGAGGCCACGCCCGCGTTGCTAGCCCAAGTGGCGGCCACGCTGCCCGCCTGCCCGTGCGGCGGCCACTTTGCACCAGGTGCCGGCCCCAAGTGCCGCCATTGCCACGCGCAGATTCCGCTGGTGGCCGACCCGGTAGCTTACCTGCACAACCCAAATATGGTGGTGTCCGACGGCGCTACCTGCTTCTCGGACGTGCGCCCGCCCTACCAAGTCCGCATCGTGGGGTAGCAACTAGCTTACTCCTCTTCCGTGGGTGCTTGGCCCAGCTCGTCTAGGGCTATTTTTATCAAGTCCTGCTCGTAGCCTTTGCCGGTCAGGTATTGGGAGAATTTTTGGCGGCGCACGCGGGGGTTCTTTTGCTTTTCCTGGCGGTCCTTCTTTTCCAGAATCTCTACCAGGTTTTGGTAATACTCTTCGC
>CALMOO010000238.1:1122-5304 GCA_937871705.1 uncultured Hymenobacter sp. | reverse complement strand
CTGCATCAGTCGGCGTCGCTGGTGCGGCAGGCGCAATTCGTGGTGAGCCACGACACGGGGCTCATGCACATCGCGGCGGCCTTTGGCAAAGAAATTTTTAGCGTGTGGGGCAACACCGTGCCGGCCTTTGGCATGTACCCGTATCGCACACGCTTTCAAGCCCTTGAAGTGCTGGGCCTACCCTGCCGGCCGTGTTCCAAGATTGGCTATGCCAAGTGCCCGCAAGGGCATTTTAAGTGCATGCGCGACCAAGATTTAACGTTGCGGTGGCCGGCAGAATAAGGCCGCGAGCGATGGCCCGGCCACGCGAGCGATAACGGCGGCGGTCGGCGGCAGCCGCTTAAGTTTAGTTAATTTAAGAACTACTCGCTGGCCAAAACCGTTATAGTCTCGAAACCCTTCCCACCCCACTACTGGTAGCAAGCCAGCAGTGGGGTGTTTGTGCGTTTTAAACTCATCCGTGAGTACATTTAGACTACACTTTTACAGCAACTATTCTTATGAACTATTATTCATCTTCCAATAAGCCGACTACGCTAGCTCCCCGCTCCCGCACGCACGAGCTGCCCATCTGGCCGGCGTGCTTTGCCGCCGTTTCGGCCGGCACCAAGCCCTTTGATGTGCGCGAGAACGACCAGGATTACCAAGTCGGCGACGCGCTGCTGCTGCGCGAGTTTGACCCTGAGACCAACATATACAGCGGCCAAACCATTGTACGCTGGGTGAGCCACGTGCAGCCCGGCGGCACCTTCGGCGTAGAGGAAGGCTGGTGTGTGCTCGGCCTGGGTGCGCTGGCCCCCCTGCCGCCCGGCATCACAGACACCATTCTGTGGTAAAACGAACGGCCAGAGCCATTTGAGTAGTCTAACAAGCTAAAACCAGCTTAAAACAACTTTTCAAATTTCTCTTCTACATTAGCCAAGACTTCGCAGTCACAATACCCACCTAGGTTTTCTAACCAAGCTCTCAGAGGTTCAAATAGTACTCCTCCGCTTGCTGAAAATTGCTCTGTGAAGTGCAGCGTGTCATCACAACCGCACGCGGAAAGCTTCTCATCTAGGTAGTCAAACAAGCCTTTTAGTTGCTCAAGGCTTAATGGCAACGTTGACAGTAAGGATGTAGTTGCTGCTGCTTGTAGCTGCTGCATAATCTGTTTACGTCGCTGCTTTTCTGATTGGCTCGGCATTTCAAGAAGGGTTTATACTAGTTAATTCCAGCCCTTACTGCCGGCCGCGCCTGCTTTCTCCCCCTCGGGGTTTATCAGGCGGAACTCGACGCGGCGGTTGATGCGGGCATCGGCCTCGGTTTGCTCGTCTTTGAGGGGCTTGCTGGAGCCGTAGCCGAAGCTCTCGATGCGGTTGGGCTTGAGCTTGCCCTTGCGCTCGATGTAGCGGCGAATTTCTTCGGCGCGGTCTTGCGAAAGCTTTTCGTTCTCATCCGGGTCGCCCCGGCCATCGGTGTGGCCCGCGATATTGAGCCGAAAGCTCGGATGGTCGACCAGAAACAGCGCAATGCGGTCGAGCGTGGGCTGCATTGCAGTCCTGATACCCGATTTACCCTGCTCAAACTCAATGTTTTTGAAGATAAGCGGCAGCTTGTAGTTGATACTGTTGGTCAGCAGCGACATCACAGTGTCGCCCTTTAGCACAAACTGGCTCTCGACCGAAAAAAAGTCTGGGCTCTGGATGAGCATGGCGTAGTGCGAGCCCTCCATCAGTTCAAAATCGAACGAGCCATCGGGCCGCAAGTACTTGCTAGCTACCTCAATACCATTATCCAGGTCGATGATGCTGACAATGCCTTTGAGCGGCTTGTTGCTCACCGAGTCGACGAGCGTGCCCGCCACCTGGGTTGTGGCCATGGGCTGCGCCTCCATGGGCAGGGCAAAAGAGTAGAGGTCGAGGTTGGCCATATCCTGCGCCTCAGAGCGAGCGTAGTAAAGGTTCTTGCTTTGGCTATCGATGGTAAAGTAATATTCTGACCCTTTGCCATTTACGAGCGGTCCGATGTTGCGCGGCTCCTGCCAGCGCCCGCCTACCCGGTAGGTTTTATAAATGTCGAAGTCGCCAAAATTGAGCAGTTGCCCCCGCGAGCTAAAGTACAGCACCTGGTAGAGCGGGTGGAAAAACGGGCTCACCTCACTCTCGGCCGTGTTCACGACCGGGCCCAGGTTTTGGGCGCGGCCCCACTGCCCATTCTTCTGCTTGGCCGTGAAGTAGATATCGCTCAGCCCGAAGCCGCCCAGGCGGTCGGAGGCGAAGTACAAGGTATCCTCGTGGGGCGAAAAAGTGGGCTGCGAATCCCAGGCCGGGGAGTTTACCTGCGCGCCCAGGCTTTTGGGCACGCTCCACTTGCCGTCTTTGCCTAGCGTGGACGTGTAGAGGTCGCAGTTGCCGTGGCAGGTAGGGCACTCGCAACGGGCAAAAACGATGGTGCGCCCATCGTGCGAAAAGCAGGCCGAGCCCTCGTTGTACTGCGAGTTGATGGGCTTCGGCAAGGGCTCAGCATCAGACCAGTTGTTGGGGCCATCCTTACGCGAAACGTACAGATTTTCATCCGACTGCGCCTGCAAGCCGCGCCGCTGCTGGCGCTTGGAGGAGAACAGCAGCACCGAGTCGCCGGCGCCCAGGGTGGGGCCGTAATCCGGAAATTTCGAGTTCACGGCGTCGCCCATGTTGGTGTACACGTTTTTGGGCGGGTGAAAAGTATTGATGCTGCGGCGGTACTCCACGAGGTCGTAATACACCTTGAGTGGCACGTAGAGGTCGGTATTTTTGGCTTCCAGCGAGTCGTAGTACAGCTGCACGCGCTTAATATCGGTGCGGTGGTGCTTGAGCGCGAGGCGGAAGTACGCCTTAGCCCGCTCCTGCTGGGTCGAGTCGCGCTGCAAGAGCTGGCCCAGGCGCCAGAGCAAGTCGGTGTTGCGGTAAAAATTCTCGATACCAAACTGCGCCACGTACTTCTCAAGCAGCGGCCGCGCTTCCTTGTAGTTGTGCCGCCGCTCGGCCCGCTGAATAGCCTTCAGGGCTTTTTTATCTTCGTAAAACGCGATTCTGTTCACGTTTACGAAGTCAGGCGTGCCATCGGTGCGCACGCGCAAGCGGCGGGTAATTCGCCCCTTCAGGGCGCGCTGCTGGTAGGCAGGGGGGGTAGGCACCGGCCGGGTACCGGTAGTAGCGGGGGGTGTTTTTTTAATTTTGGGGGCACTGGGGCGCTGCTGCGCGGCCGCCGGCTGCCCAGCGCTAGCCACGAGTAGCGCGAGCCAAAATCCACCGCATAAATAGCAATAACGTAGTAGTGGACGCATAGTAAGTAGCAGATAAGCACAACGAAGCCGCAAGTTCATACACAGCCGTCACTATTCGCGGGAATGCAGGTAACCGCGTGCGCCGCTTTGGCGGATGCGGGCGGCTGGCACGAGCCTTGAATCGGTAATCTACCCGCCCGGCCGTACCTTGGGCGTGGGCTTGCGGCTGCCACTCTGGCAGCCGTCGTGCTGCTTCGCCGCGCCTTTTCTATCTGCTAATGACCTTTGATTCTACCCGCTCCGGCCGTTCCCTGGCTGGTGGTTCCGATTCGGCTCCGGAAGCTATTGCCATTATGGCGGCTGACCCGGACCACCTGCTTTCCGCCAACGACGCCCCGCCTACACTGTCCATACTTCCGGTTCGTAACACTGTGCTCTTCCCCGGCGTGGTGCTACCCGTTACCGTAACCCGCAAAAAAAGCATCCGGCTGGTGCGCAAGCTCGCCGCCCGGCCCGACAAGCTAGTGGGGGTAGTGGCTCAGCGCAACCCCGAAGCCGACGAGCCCGGCCTCGAAGACCTGTATGGGGTAGGCACGCTAGCTCGCATTTTGAAGCTTATTGAGCAGCCCGATGGCCAGGTAACCATCATTATCCAGGGCCAGGTGCGCTTCAACGTGGGCGAGGAGCTCACCTTTACGCCGCAGCTCACGGCCAGCGTTTCGTATTTTGAGGAGCGCGCCCTAAATGCCGAGAAAGACGGCGAAATGGTGCTGCTGCAAAGCCTGCGCGAGGCTGCTACCAAAGTGCTGGAGCTAACGCCCGAGATTCCGATGGAGGCGCGGGCGATGCTCGAAGGCATTCAGTCGCCGGCGTTTCTCATTCATTTCTTGTCGTCGAACGTGCAACTCGAGCTGCCGGCCAAGCAGCAGCTACTG
>CALMOO010000238.1:0-1112 GCA_937871705.1 uncultured Hymenobacter sp. | reverse complement strand
CCGACCCGGAGGCTCAGGCGCGCCACCTCCTCGAAGCCCTGCTGCGCCAGGCCGAGTTGCTCGAAATCAAGAATGACATTCGGACGAAAGTTCATACCGGCATCGATGCTCAGCAGCGTGAGTACTTCCTGCGCCAGCAGCTCAAAACCTTGCAGGACGAGCTCGGCCAGGGCGAAAGTCCCGAGCAGGACGTGGCCGGCCTGCGCGCCCGCGCCCAGGAGAAAAAATGGCCCGAAGCCACGGCCAAGCACTTCGACAAAGAACTGGCCAAGCTGGCGCGCCTCAACCAGATGTCGCCCGACTACCCGGTGACGCTCAACTACGTTGAGTTTTTGCTCGACCTGCCCTGGGGCGAGTACACCAAGGATAAATTCAATCTCAAGAACACCAAGAAAATCCTCGACGCCGACCACTTTGGCCTCGAAAAGGTGAAGGAGCGCATCTTGGAATACCTGGCGGTGCTGAAGCTGAAGCAGGACTTAAAGGCGCCGATTTTGTGCCTCTACGGCCCGCCCGGCGTGGGCAAAACCTCGCTGGGACGCAGCATTGCCACGGCGCTGGGCCGCAAGTACGTGCGCATGAGCCTGGGCGGCGTGCGCGACGAAGCCGAGATTCGCGGTCACCGCAAAACCTACGTGGGCGCCATGCCGGGCCGCATTATTGCCCAGATTAAGAAGGCCGGCGCGAGCAACCCAGTTATTATTTTGGACGAGATTGACAAAGTGAGCAGCGACTTTCGCGGCGACCCGTCGTCGGCGCTGCTGGAAGTGCTGGACCCGGAGCAGAACTCGACCTTCACTGACAATTACCTGGAGGTGGAATATGACTTGTCGAAAGTGCTGTTCATTGCCACGGCTAACTCGCTGGAAACCATTCAGCCCGCCCTGCGCGACCGGATGGAAATCATCGACCTGACGGGCTACACGCAGGAAGAGAAAACTCAGATTGCCAAGAAGCACCTCTGGCCCAAACAGTTGCGCGAGCACGGCCTGGGCGAGCACGAGGTAAAAATCACGGACCAGGCGCTGCACCGCGTGGCCGACGACTACACCCGCGAGAGCGGCGTGCGCAACCTCGACCGGCAACTGGCGGCCCTCAGCCGCAACCTGGCT
>CALMOO010000237.1:4628-10391 GCA_937871705.1 uncultured Hymenobacter sp. | reverse complement strand
GAGCTAGCGATGCAGCGCGGCTTAAGTTGAGGAATCAAACTCGCTGAGCACAAGTAGTTTCTCTTTATTACCCCCCTTGTCCCACCCAGCCCTGTTGGCTCTCGCTACCAAGCAACCGTATTAACAGCGGGAACGGCAGCGGCCAAAACAGGCTTTAGCGCTATTCGACATGAATTATATAAAACCAGACAAGCTAGAAAATTACGTGGAGCGGCACCGGGCCGACTTCGACTTGCACGAGCCGCGCCCTGAGCTGTGGACGGCATTAGAAAAGGAATTGCATGGTGAAGCTACTGCAGCCAGCGAGCCACTAATGAGCGTTATGCCAGTTGCAGCGGGCACAGGTGAAAATGGACGGCAGGTTACGTTCTCTGCCCCGGATGAGCAGCCTGTAGCCAGCCCGCGCTGGGTATGGCTGGAGCGTTATAGCCTGGTAGCGGCCTTAGCGGTATTGGTGCTGGCGGCCGGATTGGGCGAAGCCTGGAAAGCGGGCCGTGAGGTGCCCGCAGGCGTTGCTACCGCCCACGTTGGTGGCACGGCTACTACCACGGCAGCTGATGCTGCGCTGTACTTGGCCCCGGCTAGTGAACTGGAAGCGACCAACGTGAGCCAGAATATGGATGCACGCCTCGACACCGCGGTGCATGGTATGGAAGCGTACTATGTGAGCCAATTGGCTGACCGCAAAGCGGAGCTAAGCCAACTGGCACCCGATGCGGCCGCCGATTGGACCCGCGAGCTGGTGGATTTAGATTCGAGCTACCAGCGGCTGAAGCGTGAACTGCCCCGGCACCCGCAGCCGGAAGTGGTGCTAACGGCCATGAACCGCAACTTGCAAATCAGACTCGATATTCTAGACCAGCAACTGGAGCTGCACGGCCCAGCCCAAGCAGCGCTGAACGGCGAAGCACGGGGTGAATATGCCTTGGCCGATAGCCGGCGAGCATCAGGAAATGCGCTGCGCCATGACCGGTAAGCGGAGGCTAATTAGCAGTATAGCACTGCTGGTAAGCTGGCTTGGAATAACTGCGTCAGCTTGGGCAGGCGTGGTGACTGCGGGCCGACTACCAGTACCTACAGAGGGGAACTTAGTAAGCTTAGACACCCAGGATAAACCAACCCAGACTAACACTGGGCAGCAAGGACCGACCGACCAGCCCGATGTAGACCAGGCTACCCCCCCCGTGGAGCAGCATCGGCACTTAAACCGCCGGTTTGCAGTGGGTAAGGCAGGGCGTGCCTTTGCGCTGAGCACGCGTTACGGGCGTGTGCAACTTAATGCCTGGGACAAGAAAGAGATACGAGTAGAAACGGACTTGGTAGCTCGGGCCGAAACGCCTGCTGCGGCTACGCAGATACTAAACGCACTCGGGGTGCAGTACCTCGATTATGACGCTAGCACGGGTGGCATTAGCGTAAGCTCGCAGTTTGGCGCAGCGTTGCGGGGCAAGTGCGGTGGTGGCCGGCGCTACGAGGTGAACTACACCATTTGGCTGCCGCGCGCTACGGCGTTGCAGGTGGCGGCTTCGTTTGCTGATGTAACGCTCGTCGGCGATTGGCAAGGGCCTACCCAATTGGCAGTAGAGTACGGCACGCTGCGCACGGCCCGGCTGGATGGGCCGCGCAACGTGGTGCGCATTGCCAATGGCGACGCCACCATTCCGCACGTAAAGCAGGCCAGCGTAGAAGCAAACTATGCGCACTTGCGCCTAGCAGAAGGTGAGCAGGTAGAGTTGCGCACCAACTATTCGGATGTAGATATGGGCACGGTGCGCGACCTGACGGTGCACAGTAAGTATGGCGACGTGGCCTTGGGCACGGTGCGCAACCTGCGCGGCTCGTCGGGGTATTCGCGCTTTAGCGTTGATAAGCTGAGCGAAGGTTTGGACATGGCCGTGCGCTACTGCCCCGAGTTTGAAGTGCGCGATATGGGCGCCAACTTCCGGCAAATAAACCTGGATGGCGGCTTTAGCACTATTCGGTTGGGGTTTGCGGAGGCTACCCCCAGCTTTCAGTTTGATGTGAGCACAGAGCAAGGCCAACTGCTGGTCGACAAAAACTTGGTGCGCGTGCTGTCGTCTGGCGGCAGTGCCGACGGAGTAGCCGACGTACTGGGCGTGTATGGCGGGCGAATGCCGGCCCGGGGCGCGGGTAGTGTCAACATCAAAGTGCGCTACGGCACGGTGCGCTTTAGCAAGTAGAGAAGGTAGTTTGGGCTCGATTAGTGAAAACTAATAATGGGATAAGGATAGTGCTTTTCTAAGTGCTGTCCTTTTTTTAATAGGCTCTAATTTTAAGGTTTATAGCCAGTATCTTCGGCTTTACTTACCTTATCATTATGAGATTATTGACTATGCTTATGGTGCTGCTGGCCGGGCTGGCTCGCGCCCAAGCACCCTTACCGCCGCTAGCCGACTTGCAGCGCCAGTATCCGGGCCAGCAAGCGGCCTACGTAGACCTGCGCGCCGACTTGACTATCGAGATTCGCCACGACTCGGTGCAGGTGCTGGCGCATCATCGGCACGATATGGTGCACCTGGGCGACCAGTCGGCTAGCTACGCGCTTGACCAGGTATATAGCTCGCACTTCAACCAGCTGCTCAAGCTGGAGGCGCGCACGCTAGTGCCAGTGCCGAACACCACCGACAAATACAAAGCCTTGCGCGTTACCGCGTTCAAAGACAAGTTCGACATGCAGGACGGCGTGTTCTTTGACGACACGCGGATGACCTCGTTTAGCTTTCCGGCAGTGGCGCCGGGCGTGCGCACCATTACGGATTACACGAGCCGCCATCCGGACGCGCGGTTTTTGCTACCCTTCTACTTTGGCTCCTATGTGCCGGTGCGCCACGCTGAGGTAACTATTACGGCGCCCAAGGGCGTGCAGCTCAATTACAAGCTGTTTAATACCGAGAAGCTGGCTATTGCCTTCACCAAGAAAGAGCAGGGTAGCAACGTCGTGTACCGCTGGTCGGCCGACAACCTGCCGGCCGCGCCGCGCGATGCCGACGCACCTAAAGCAGCCTATTACCTGCCCCACTTGGTGTATTATATCGAGCAGGCAACGGTGGCGGGCAAGCAGCAACAGCTGCTGGGCGGCGTGCCGCAGCTCTACACCATGTACGCCGACTTTGTGCGGCGCATTGAGCCTCACAACAGCCCAGGCCTGCAGCACCGCGTCGATTCGCTGGTAGCGGGCGCGCCTACCCCCGAGGAAAAGGCCCGGCGTATCTACTACTGGGTGCAGGACAATGTGCGCTACATCGCCTTCGAGCAGGGCATGCGGGGCTTCGTGCCCCACGCGGCCGGGCTGGTGTACGAGCGCCGCTACGGCGACTGCAAGGACATGGCCAACCTCACCACCGAGATGCTGCGCCTGGCTGGCCTCAAGGCGTACCTGACCTGGGTAGGCACCCGCAACTTGCCCTACAAGTACGCCGAGCTGGCTACCCCCGGCGTGGACAACCACATGATTTCGACCTGCGAGCTAAGCCCCGGCCAGTACGTGTTTCTGGATGCCACCAGCAACCACACGCCGTTTGGGATGCCTTCGGCGTTTATTCAGGGTAAGGAAGGCTTGTTGGCTCTGGATGGGCAGCAGAGCAAGGTGGTGCCCATCCCGGTGGTGGCGCCGGCTCGCAACGGCGCCGACGACCGCTCGGTGGTGACGCTGGATGGCACCGGCCTGCACGGCACCGGCGTGCTGAATTTTAGCGGCTACGCCAAGGTGGACCAGAGCTATGCCTTGGCTGGCCTCGACCGGGTGCAGGAGCCCAAGTACGTGAAAGCCTTGCTGGAACGCGGCAGCAACAAGTTTTTTGTGGATAAATACGCCGTGCAAAACCTCAGCGCCCGCGACCAGCCGCTGCGCCTAACCTACGACTATCGCCTGCAAGACTACGTGCAGAAGCTCGACGATGAGCTGTATGTCAACCTCAGCCTGGAGCGCCCGCTGGCCCACGACCGCCTCGACTCGCTCACGCGCCATCTACCCCGCGCCAACGACTTTGCCCACACCGACCACACGCGCACCGAACTGGTGGTGCCCGCTGGCTACGAGGTGAGCTACCTGCCCGCTGCCATCCAGGCCGGCGATGCGGCTGGCCCGCTGGCCTTCCGCATCAGCTACGAGCGCCAGGGCGACCGCATCATTCAGGACCGCGAACTGACCGTGAACTACTTGCTGCTGCCTTGCAAGCAGTTTGGCCAGTGGAATGGGGTAGTGGATAAGCTGGGGGCGGCTTACCGCGAGGTGGTGATTTTGAAAAAGAAAAAAACCTAGACTTGCCAGAACGAGCCTATCCTATCTCATCCTACTTTATATTTTATTCAAGTGGTTACTTCCATGTCCTTGCGTGGCGCGCTGCTGCTGAGTGCCTTGCTGCCCGCCTATTCTGCCTTGGCGCAGAAAAAGCTGAATTTGGCCCTACCCCCCCAACTTAGGTATGCCGCCTACCACTGGGACGAGAAGCGCCACCAGCGCCTGGCCGTTTCGCCCGAAGAGGCGGCACTGCCGGCTATTGTGCTCAAGGACTTTACGGCCACGGAGTACTACTTCGACCCAGCGCGCAAGAGCCTGCGCGAGTTCACGACCGAGCACCGCATCGTGCGGGTAAACTCGGCCGATGGCATTGAGCAGTACAACAAGCTGGCCGTGCCGGTGCTGCCCGGCGGCGCTACCATTGAGGTGCGCGCCCGCACCATCAGCCCGCGGGGCGAGGTAGTGGAGGTGCAGCCCGCCAGCATGAAGGAGCTTAAAAACGAAGAGGGCGCGGGCGGCTACCGCATTTTCGCGCTCGACGGCGTGGAGGTGGGTAGCGAAGTGGAGTTCTTTTACACCCGCGAGCGCGGCATGAACCACTTTGGCCGCGAAATTCTGCAAGGCGGCACACCCGAGCGCGACGTGACCTTCGAGTTGATTTCACCTGAGCAGCTCACGTTTGAGGCCAAGCTCTATAACTCGACGGCCAAGGTGCAGACCGATACGCTAACGGCAAGCAAGCGCATTCTACGCGTGCAGGTGCCGGCGCTGGCTGCGCTGCACAACGAGGAGTTTGCGGACCCCAAAGCCCACCGGGCCCGGATAGAGTACAAGCTGGCTTACGTGGCCAACCTGGGCCGCAAGCGCCAGTTTACCTGGGCCGATGCCAGCCAGACCATGCACAAGGCCGTGTATACGCTGAGCAAAGACGAGGCGAAGGCGGTGGCTACCGTGCTGAAAGCCGCCAAGGTGCCCGCTAGCGGTAGCCAAACCGAGCGCATTGCGGCCGTGGAGCAGTACGTGAAGCTCAACTTCAACCTCGACCCGACTGCGGAGGCCAACCTGACGCGCGTGGTAGCCACCCACAACGCGTCGGACCTGGGCTTTGTGCGCTTGCTGGGGGCGCTCTATAAAGCACTAGCTATTGAGCACGAGCTGGTAGTGAATTCTGACCGCAGCGAAATCCCCTTCGATGGCAGCTTCGATACCTGGGGCTATCTCGACAATTTCTTCTTCTACTTTCCGGGCATTAAGCAGTATCTGGCGCCTGGCCGGCCCGACTTCCGCCTGGGCATGGTGCCTTCCGAATGGACAGGCACATCGGCGCTATTCATCAAAACTGTGACGCTGGGCGCGGCCGAGTCGGTAGAGGGCACGGTGCAGGAGGTAGCGGCGCTGCCTGCCAGCACCAGTCCGCACAACTTGGCGGTGCAAGTCAACTTCGCGCCGGGGCTCGACAAGGCTTCTGTGCACCTGCACCAGGAGTTTGGCGGCTACAACGG
>CALMOO010000237.1:3907-4618 GCA_937871705.1 uncultured Hymenobacter sp. | reverse complement strand
CTACAACGGCGTGCAGCTGCAAACCATCTACCCTCAGGTGCCGGTGAGCAAGCAGCCCGAGCTGCTGCTGGAACTGCAAAAGCCCGTGGTGCCCGATGCCACCTTTATCAAAACGACGGTGCAGAATGGCGAGCGCGGGCTCAATATTCTGGCCAAGCCTTTTGCCGTGGATTCGGACCTCGAAAGCGCTAGTCTGCTCGATAAGGCCGGGCCGCGCTACCTGTTCAAAATCGGTACGCTCATTGGCCCGCAAACCGAGCTTTACCAGCAAGATGCGCGGCAGTTTGATGTGGAAAACGACTTCAACCGCCAATACAGCCGCCAATTGGTGGTAGAGCTACCCGCGGGCTACTCCGTGCGCAACCTGCAAGACCTGAACATGGACGTGAAAGCCGGCGCCGACCCGGCCGCGCCGGTTTATTACTTCCGCTCGGCTTACACCCAGCAAGGGCAGAAGCTAACCGTGACTTCGACGGAAGCCTACCAGCAGCTCTACTGGCCCAAAAAGGACTTTGAAGCCTACCGCGCCGTGGTGAACGCGGCCGCTAATTTCAACAAAGTGGTGCTGGTGCTGGAGAAGAAGTGAGTACGCAAGAACGGCCTGCTGTGCTGCGTGCCGTTCTTGCGTGCAATGACGTTCCCTTTTCCTCATCTGCTTCTGCTGCTTGGGCTGCTTGCCGGCCCGCTGGCTATGGCCCAACAACCCAATTC
>CALMOO010000237.1:0-3897 GCA_937871705.1 uncultured Hymenobacter sp. | reverse complement strand
AGCCTCACCGGTGCGGGCGTACGCGCTGCGGCTGCGCCCCGGCGACGACCTGCGCCAGCAGCTGCTGGCCTTCAGCCAGGCGCACCGCCTCGAAGCCGGGGCTTTGCTGACGTGCGTGGGCAGCCTCACCGACGTGAGCCTGCGGCTAGCCAACCAAGAGGAGCCGACGCACTACCATGGGCATTTTGAGATTGTTTCGCTCGTAGGCACGCTCTCAGCTTCAGGGGGTTCGCATCTGCACCTGAGCGTGAGCGACAGCACCGGCCGCACCCTGGGCGGCCACCTGCTCGATGGCTGCCGCGTGTACACTACCGCCGAAATCGTGTTAGGCGAGCTGACCGCGCTAAAATTCACCCGCGAAACGGACCCAACGTTTGGCTACCAAGAGCTGGTGGTGCGGGCCGCCGCGCCTACTACCCCAGCCAAGCGCCGGAGTCCTGGCAAAAAGCTGTAGCTTCGCTCGGGTGCGCTGGTTCAGGCGTGCTTGCTGTGTATGGCTCCTACCCCCCTTGCGGCCGGCAACCCTCCGGCGGCGTCCATCGATTCGCCACAAGCAGCGGCTTTCCGCCGGCAGGTGCTCAGCCCGCTGAAGCTGCGGCTCTTCATGCTGCGCAAGCTGCCACTGGCCTGGCTGGCGGGGCTGCGACTCACGGCCCTCACCCCAGAGGCAGCTACCGTCACGGTTCGGTATAAGTATTTAACTCAAAACCCGTTCCGCAGCATCTACTTCGCGGCGCTGGCAATGGCCGGCGAGCTGGCCTCGGGCATCCAGGCCATGATGCAGGTGCAGGCGGGCGGCCCAGTGTCGATGCTGGTGGTGGGTATGGAAGCCGACTTTAGCAAGAAAGCGATGGGCCTTATTGCCTTCACCTGCCCCGATGGGGCCGCTATCGCGCAGGCCGTGGCCAGAAGCCGCGCCACTGGCGAGGGCCGCACAGTGGTGTGCACCAGCACTGGCCGCGACGAGGCCGGCGCGGTAGTAGCCGTGTTCCGCATTACGTGGTCGTTTCGAGCGAAGAAGTACTAGCGTGGGCGCGCAGAGCCCGCGCTACTTACGCCCGGTCTTCGGCCAAACTTTCCTTGGTCAGTACGTCCACCATGCCGTCTTCGCTCACTACTATCACCAAGCAGGGGTAGGGCGAGCTTTCGACGTAGCGCACGGCCGAGTTGTAGCGCGCGCCGCGGGTGCTGGTGCCGTGGCCGCTGGCTTTGCCATCAAGAATAACCCCGATGGAGTAGCAGTAGCCCTCAGGGTCGAGCAGCACGGCGCCGTCGATGGCCGTGACAAGCTGCGTAATGAGCGGCGTGAGCGGCACCGGCTCGATGAGGGTGCACTGCAGCTTGAGGCGGTCGGCTTCGGCCAGGGCTTCGGTGGTAATAACCAGTAGCGTACCCTTGGGCTGGCGGCTGGCTTCGAGCACTACTTCCCAGAGGCGGTTTATTTGCTCGGGCTTAGTGAGGCCATCGAAGGTGCGCTTGAGGTCGCGCTTGAAGCGAAGCTTATTGAGGCGCGGGCGTGGCAGGTTGGGCAGGCCGTAGCGGGCACGCAGCAGCACTTGCCCGGCGTGCTCAAACTCCCAGGCGTAGTGCGTAACGAAGTGAATGCAAAACAAGTCTTCACGGCTGGCGTCGTAGTGGCCCACCTGGCGGCCCAGGGCGTACACTTTTTCGCCGTCGGCCAGCAGGCTAATGTCGGCGCTGGCCATTTCGAGCAGCTTGCGCACGGCCCGGTAGTCGCTCATCTCGGTGGGGCAGGTGAGGGCAAACACTTCTTCCAGGTTGGGGTGGCCACGCTGGGCTAGTAGTAAGCGGCCCACGCCCGGCGCACCCTCGTAGCGCAGGCTGGAAATAGTATTGAGCGTATTGAAGAACACCGCAACGCCGGGGTCGCCGCCCAGAGCTTGCACGGGGGTATCGAGCAGGCTGCGGCCGGCGCCGCGCAGCAGCTCGTCGGTTTCGCGCGGGCGGAAGAGCAGGCCGGCACCCGGCTCAGGCTCGGTCAGCGACTTGGTACACTCCTCATTAAAACGAAATAGTGCTCCTTCGAGCAGCGACGACGCCAGCGGCCGACCGTTGGTGTAGTAGCGGTCGGGCCGCAAGGAGGGGTAGGAGCGGAGCGGCTTACGCTGCAGCCGCACGATAGTAACGATAAAATAGGCGCCCACCTGCACTGGCCACGCCGAAAAATAGAGGTGCGGGCTGTGTTCGTCGAGGTGGTCGAGGGTGTACTGCACGGAGGCGCGCACGCCGCGCATCTCGAAGCGCCGGCGCAGCAGCTCGGGGCTCATGCCGTCTTCCATGAAGGCCGTGTAGGCGGGGCCGCCGCGCAGCTGCTTGAGGCGGCCGTGCGCTACGGAGTCGGCAAAAGATTCTGGCTTCAAGCCCCCATCGGCGGGCTCCACCACGGGCGACAAGCCACTGTCGGAGTCGCTAGGCAAGGCCAGCACCAGCACCAGCGGCTGCAAGTCATCGTCAAGCGCATCGAAGAGGGCCTGGGCAGTTTGCTGAGCCGCCACGAGGTAGCGGGTTTGGTGGGGCCAGACGGTGGCTGGCGAAGCAGGTAGGGTGGGGGCGATGGTGAGCGACATAGGAAACAAAAGAGACTACAGCTGGAATAGAACCGGCAAAGTCATCTTTTGCTTTATTGGCTTGCCCTGATAGAGCGCTGGCTCCCACTTGGGCGCCGCTTTGATGAGGCGCACGGCCTCCTCGTCGAGGCCTGAGCCGTGCTTTTGCACCACGCGCACATCGGTGAGTGAGCCATCGGGCTGCACCGTAAACTCGACCGGCACCTTGCCCTGAATGTGCCGCTTGCGGGCCAGGTCGGGGTACTTCTGATTGGCTGCAATCCAGGTAAAGAAAGCCACATTGCCTCCCACCGGCTGCGCCGACTTCTCGGGCCGGATAATGGCCGCCCCGTTAGGGGCCGTGCCAATGACTGAGGTAGTGCCCGGCGCGGCCGCCACGGCACCGGGGGGTAGGGGCGCGCCCGGCGCCACTTTGCCCGGCACCTCTACCGTTTCGCCCGAGCCGGCGGCCAGCACAAAGCTCACGGGCACCGTCACGCGCTGGCGCACGGCCTGACCTTTGTTGTGGGCCGGCGTCCAGCGCGGCGCCGCTTTAATAACCCGGATGGCTTCGGCATCGAGCAGCGGCGCTACGGGCTGCGCCACGGTTACTTCGTCTACCAGGCCGGTTCTTTCCACTACAAACGTCACCATTACGGTGCCTTCTTGCTTGGCCTGCATGGCGGCAGTAGGGTATTTCTGGTGGCTGGCCAGGTACTCGGCATAGCCGGCCGGGCCACCCTTGGGCACCGCAGGTTGCTCCACGGCGTCGTAGATGTGCTTGGGGTCATCGGCAGTGTACTTGAGCTTGACGGGCTTTTGCGCTAGAGCGGGGGTAGCGGCGGTTAAACACAGGAGAGCTAGCAGCGTGGAAGATTTCATGAAGGAAAGATGAAAATATAAGTAGCGGTGACAATGTGTTGGTTACGGCCGTAAAGAACGAAACCCAGCCGCATAACCGTGGCACAAGTTCAGTCAACGCCCCTTTCTTTGTGTAGGTAGCAGCTATTAACCAATTACCTATCCACATATAATGTACGTTCGCAATAACTTACGCTGGTCACTGGTGTGGCGGCGCTACGGCTGGCGGCCGCTCGTCATCTTCACACTCTACGACTCGCTTATCTGCCTGCTCTATGGGCCGCTCAACATTCATTGGCTCGACATTCCGTGGCAACCGGTGGCCACGCTAGGTACGGCCGTGGCATTTTATATTGGCTTTAAGAGCAACGGCTCGTACAGCCGTTTTTGGGAGGGTAGGCAGCTTTGGGGCTCCATCGTGAATACGTCGCGCACGTGGTCGGTGCAGATATTCGACTTTGTGCAGCCC
>CALMOO010000236.1 GCA_937871705.1 uncultured Hymenobacter sp. | reverse complement strand
GGGTAGGGACGAGTCGCCAAGCTCGAAGCGAATATTTTCGGGGGCCACGCCGCTGGCATCGGCTGCTATCTGGGTCATTACGGTAGCCGTGCCGGGGCCAACGTCGGCGGTGGCGCTCTGCACGAGCAAGGTGCCATTAGGCAGCAGGCGGGCCCGCACGCTGGCCTTGGCCCGCGAGGCGTGGTAGATGCCCATAGCCATGCCCTGGCCCACGAGCCAGTCGCCGTCGCGGGTGGCACGGGGGGTAGGGCTGCGGTTGGCCCACTTAAATTTCTCTGCGCCCTGGGCGTAGCACGCGCGCAGGTAGTTGCTCGACCACGGGTGGCTGGTTTCGGGGTCGACTTCGGCAAAGTTCTTTAAGCGAAGCGCCAGCGGGTCCATCTTCAGGGCGTAAGCCAGCTCATCCATGGCCGACTCGATGGCGAAGGAGCCACTGGTTTCGCCGGGGCCGCGCGTCCAGCAGGGCGTGCTCAGGTCGAGCGGCACGAGATGGTAGCGCATGTCAGCGTTGGGGCTCTGGTAGCCCGACTTGCTAGGGTGCAGAATGCGCTCGGTGAACTCCTCGTAGCGCGAGGTATTGCCAAATGCCTCGTGCGAAATGCCGGTGAGCGTGCCATCGGGCAGCGCTCCCAGCCCTACCCGCTGCACCGAGCGCGGTCGGTAGCCCACCATATTGAAGGCCTGCTCGCGGGCCAGCATCACCTTCACCGGGCGGCCCACCACCTTGGCTCCCAAAATGGCCGCCACCTCGGGCGGCCAAATGCGCGACGAGCTGCCAAACGCCCCGCCCACGAACGGCGAATGCACCTGCACGTTCTCTTCGGGCAAGCCAAAGAGCTTCATCAAATCCTTGCGAGCCAGCGTGGGCGCCTGCGTTTTGTTGTACACTGTCAGGTGGTTGCCCTGCCAATCGGCGATGGCGGCGTGGGTTTCCATGGGGTTGTGCACCTGCAAGGGGGTGCGGTATTCCTGCGCCACTTGTACGGGGGCAGTTTTGTAGGCCTGGGCCTGGCCGCGGCTGTAGTCTTCGCTGCGCTTGGGCTGGTAGCTTTTGGGCAGGTTGGCGTCGGTATCGGTCTGGTGCGCAGCCGGCTCGTACTGCACCCGCACCAACGTGGCGGCGTGCTGGGCTTGCTCCAGGGTGTTGGCAATGGCCAGGGCAATGGGCTGATTGCTGTAGTAAATCTGGTCGTCGAAAAACACTTTTAGCTGCTGGCCTTCTACCCGCTCATCGGGCTGCGGGTGCTCGTAGCCAGGCACCTTGGGCGAGTTTAGGTGCGAGACAATGGCCAGCACGCCGGGCGCTTGGGCCGCGCCGCTACTATCGAGGTGGCTGATACGGCCTTTGGCTATGGTGCTGGTTACCAATACACCGTGCACGCAGCCGCCCACCGGATGCTCAGCTACGTAGCGGGCCTGGCCGGTTACTTTCAGGCGACCGTCGACGCGGCTGCGCGGCTGGCCAATGTGAGAAATTTGCATAAACTGAAGTAGAAGGCACTTAGTGGAATGTAGAGACGCGTATTTGCGTTAGAGCGTTACGGCACTGCTTATCTCCGGTGCCCGATGCCTGGGCGACTATCGACCGCCGCTACCCCCTTATGCTACCCTTTTCTTCTGCTCAGACTGCTCTTAATGAACTCTTGCGCGAGCGCCTAGCCGCCGCCGGCTGTCTCCACGGTTGCTTCGAAGTAAGCGCACCCGGCGGCTACCTCAGCCTCTCGGGGCGTAAAGCCAACGGCAGAACGCTCTTTTTCTGGGAATTCAGTAACGCCTTTCATCAGCTCGTCGGCGATTATCTCAAAGAGCACTACGATGAGCATACCGCGCGCCTCACCATAGAGATAGACGTGGCGCAAGGGCAATTTCAGTATTCACACCTAACCAAGCAGCAGCAAGCCACGCGGGCTGCCACCGAAGCTCAGCAAGCCACCGAGCACCGCCAGGCCCTCCATTCCCGGCTTCTGGCCTACCCCCCTTCATCCAGGTAGCGCAGCACAAACCCAACCTAAAAAGGCCCCGCTGAGCTAAGCTCAACGGGGCCTTTTTAGTAAGCTCCCTACCCCCTACTGCGGCTTTACGGGCGCGGGCAGCGGCTTGCGGGGCAGCTTTTGGTCGCGCATGGCGGCGTCGTAGACGAAGGAGGCGACTACCACTGAGGCCTGCTTGAGGTCGTCGGGTACGAGGCGGTCGTAGGTGTCCTGGTTGGAGTGGTGGGTGCGGGCGAAGTAGTCCAGGCCATCCTGGATGAACTGAAAGCCGGGCAAACCCACGGCGTCGAAGGCAATGTGGTCGGTGCTACCGGTGTTGCGCAAAGTCACGGTGGTGGCGCCCATGTCGGCGAAAGGCTGGAGCCAGGCGGCAAAAATGGGCTTCACGGCTTCATTGCCTTGGGCGTAGATGCCGCGAATTTTGCCGGCGCCATTATCGAGGTTGAAGTAAGCCGCCAGCTTTTCGTGGTCGGGCTTGAGCTGCATGGTGGCAGGGTCGGCAAAGTGGTTTTTGACGTAGTTGCGCGAGCCGTGCAGGCCTTCTTCCTCCTCGCCCCACAGGGCAATGCGGATGGTGCGGCGCGGCTTCAAGCCGGTGGCTTTCAGAATACGCACGGCTTCCATCATCACGGCGCAGCCGGCGGCGTTGTCGGTGGCACCGGTGGCAGCGTGCCACGAGTCGAGGTGGCCGCCGAGCATCACCACTTCACTTTTCAGCTTGCGGTCGGTGCCGGGAATTTCGGCCACCACGTTATAACCCTTCAAATCCTGGGTCTGGAAATGGGTTTTGGTTTCCATTTCTACTTCGACCGGAATGCCGGCTTCCACCAGCCGAATGAGGCGCAGCTGGTCTTCGATCGACATTTCCAGCTCGGGCAGCACAGGCTTGGCATCGGCGGCGTAGGGCGCGCCGTTGGTGGTGAACACGGTGCCGTCGGTGCCGCGGCCGGGGCTGAGCACGGCGGCCGCGCCTTCGGCCAGCAGCATGTCATTCACCTTGAGGCGCAGCTCGCGGGCGGCACGCATGGCAGCTACGCGGTCGGCGGTAGCGGCGGGCGCGTTAGCGGCTGTGGGGGCGCCACCCACCGTAGCATCGGCCATGGCTTGCAGCTCCTCGGTGGTTAGGCGCTTGGCATCGGGCTCGAAGTTGGGCTGCGGGGGGGTAGCCACGGGCAGCAGCACGATTTTATCGCGCAGCTGGCCTTTGTACTTGCCGAGGTCGGCTTCGGTGGTGGCGCGCACCACTACCACTTGCTTGCGCAGGCTGCCGGGGGTAGAGGGCGTCCAGGCCTTGGGCACGCCTATCATAGCGTGGTAATAAGGCGCGGTCATGGCCACGTACGACTTATCGATGTCCCAGCCGCGGCCAAAGTCGCCCCAGGCTTCGACGTTGGCATTGGTGAGGCCGTAGTCGGTGAGGCGCTTCTTGGTCCAGGCGTTGGCGCGGGCCAGGCCCTCCGAATTGGCTAGGCGCGGGCCACACACGTCGGTGAGGTAAAAAGCCGTTTCCATCACTTTGGAGCGGTTTAGGCCTTCGTCCTTGATTTTGGCCAGGGCCGCGGCGTCTACTTTTTCGGCGGTTTGGGCCAGCGTGGGGGCCGCCAGCAAGCCCGCAGCGGCCAGAGTGAGGAAGATTTTTTGCATAGAGTTTAGTCGATATGTAGACTTTACTGGGGAAGCTATGGACAAAAGACTGAGTTCCTCGTTGCACGGGCGCTAGGTAGCAGCACGGGAAGCCGACAGCCGACAGCCGACAGGAACAGGTGCGAAGGGCGTAAAGTCTGATTTTTTAAGCGCAATAGCAGGCTATAGAGTAACCACGAACCGGTTTTGCAACGTCGGCTTTTCCCACTGGTGGCCTGGCAAAGTCAGACTTCACCAGACTTACGCTTGCGGCATCTACTAAGTATAGAGTCTTTTGCTTATTCTTTCGCCAGCAGCATTGCCACATGACCCTACTTATCCGCCTCCTTATCACTAGCCTGTTAGCCAGCATTTTGACAAGCTGTATACCACAAGAAGTTATCCCGGCCAATTGCACGGGCGCCTGCACTACCCTAACGGGGCGCCTGACTACGGCCAATAATCAGCAGGGCATTGGCGGAGCTACTGTACTGGTGAAGTGGATATACGGCAGTGCGTATCAGCCCAAAGCAAAAACGAAGGCTAAAACTGCCACGGATGCCGCGGGAAATTACCAAATCTCTTTTTTCATCGAAGACGCCGAACTGACTGATGGCTTCTTCGAAGTGTTTTACTTGGTCGATAAAAGCGACTACTACACTATCGGCGAAAATGGAGTAGCCTTCTACCACCTCACGCGCGATACCGTCGTTCAGGTAGCGAACTATGTCATTCCGCGCAAAGCGTACGTGCGCCTAAGCATCACCAATCAAGCCCAGCTTATTGCCGATAAAGGCCAGTATTTATCGGATTTTAATACCTGCTACGGGCTCAATAATGTATTCAGCCGCGGTATCCAGGGGGGCGGGTCAGCTATTAACTGGGATGGTTTGCCGAGCGAAAACCCTTTGGCGGTAGCGGGCGACCAGCCCGTACTGGTGAAAAGCTATAAAACCAAGAACGGGGTGCAGACATTTTCCACCGATTCTTTATTCATCCCGGCGGGCACGACGCAAACATACACGGTCACTTACTAAGGCATAGAACCTCGGTAAGCGACCGTGTATGTTTGCGTCGTGCCCGCCAGCGGCCACTACAGCTCCATAATATCCTCGTTCCAGAGGGCAGGCTCGGCTTCGATAAATTCCTGCATCATCTGCATGCACTCTTCCGAGTCGAGAATGACGACTTCCACGCCGTGGCTTTCCAGAAATTCCTTGGACTCGCCGAAGGTGCGCGCCTCGCCCACGATGACCTTCGGAATCTTGAACTGCACGATGGTGCCGGCGCACATAAAGCAGGGCATCAGGGTGGTATAGAGCACGGTGTCGCGGTAGGTGCGCTGGCGGCCAGCGTTGCGCAGGGCGTCCATTTCGCCGTGGGCGATGGGGTCGAGCTCCTGCACGCGCTTGTTGTGGCCGCGCGACACGATTTTACCGTCGCGCATCAGCACCGAGCCGATGGGGATGCCGCCTTGCTGACGGCCCATCCGGGCTTCGTCGATGGCAGCTTGCATGAATTCATCCATAGTAATTAGTTTTTCGTTGATTGTTCTTCGTTTTTCGTTGCCTGGGCTTCGCTAGTTGTTCAACGAAAAACGAAGAACAACCAACGGAAAACGAGTAAATCAAAAGCTTTGCACAATGCTGTTGTGCAGCGTGCGCGGGCTCCAGTAGCCGCTGGCAATGATGCGCCGGATGGTGTAAAGC
>CALMOO010000235.1 GCA_937871705.1 uncultured Hymenobacter sp. | reverse complement strand
GTAGAACGCGGCCGTGTAGGTGCCACTGCTGGGCAGCCCGTAGAAGGCCATCGAGGCTTGAATACCAGCCGTGTAATAGGTCTCAGCGCTGGCGCTGGCTAGCCAGCCACGATTGATGCCCTCGGCGATGTTGAAGCACAGCTCGGGGTAGCCAATCTGGATGGTGGGCTCGCCGGTGAGGGTCGAGAAGTAGCGCTTGCGATTCAGGAACGAGTACTGCTGCAAGCCGGCATTCACGTACATCACACCCAGGTCGAGGCCGGCATCAGCGCCCACAAACGACGAGAAGCTAGTGGGGCTTTGCTTCTTGTTATCGACCAGGTCGCGGGCGGGCTCGCAGGTGGCAAACACGCGCGGGTCTTGCAGCTGCGTGAGCAAGCCCACGTAGGTAGCCGACATGTTTTTGCGCGAGCCGTCCTGGCCAAAGTTGCGATTGTTGTTGGGGTAGAAGTTGTTGGTGGCCGCCACGTACACATACTGCATGTTGTCGGCGGCGCTGGTCATGAGCGGGTACTTGGCGGGGTTGCCCACGATGGCCGCAAACTGCCCGGCAATGTTGAGGTCGGCGTCGCCGTTCTTCTTGCTCAATTCCAACAGTAGGCGCACGCGCAAGGTGTTCACCACCTTCTGCCACTGCTTGAGGTCGCCGTTGAAGTAAATGTCGTTGGCCAAGCCGGTTGAGCCACCGGCGATGAGCGTCGTCAGGTCGGCGTTAGCGGTTTCCAGCCACTTAAACGACTGCACAAAGATGGCTTTCTGAGGGTCATAGACCGGCGTGAGGGCTTCGAGCCCTTGCAAGGCCTGCGACTGGGGCAAGTCGCCCATTTGCAGGCTCATGCGGGTGAACAGGTAGGCCCGAAAAAAATTGCCGATGGCCGCGTAGGGGTTCACCGCGGGCGAGCCGGCAGCCAGCGCCTGCTGCTCCATCAGGCCCACGTTCTTGAGCGTATTGTAGTACACCGTGCCGCTGCCGAAGTCGTAGCGGTTGTTGCCATAGTAGTCGTAGTTGTTGAGGTAGTACTGGTCCCAGTACTCGTAGCTACCGTTGGGAGCCTCGTAGGCGTCGTTGAGGATGCCGTTGAAGAGCAGCGAGGCGGGCACGCTGTTGGGTTTGTTCTCGTTAAGCGTCAGCTCATCCAGCGTCTTGTTACAGCTCGTGGTAGCCAGGGCGAGGCCCAGGAGCAACCCGCCAGTTTTGAAGATATTTTTCATCGGATAAAAGCAGGTTTGATAGTGTAGCCCCACCCCCTACCCGTCCCCTGGAGGGAGGGGAGACAATCCTCAGCAGACGTTAGCTAACGTCAGGCTCCCCTCCCCCGCAGGGGAGGGGTAGGGGGTGGGGCTGCTGTTAGAAAGTAGCGTTCAGGTTGAGGCCGTAGCTGCGCACGGTGGGCGACTGCAAGCCCGTGACCGAAATGGCGCCGTTATACTGGTCCAGGTCCACGTCTTTGAAGCGCTTGTCGCCGTAGAAGTAGAGTAGGTTGCGCCCAATCAGCGATACCGATACCTTCTGGATGAAGCTGTTGCCGAGCAGCGCGCGGGGCAAGTCGTAGCTGATTGTTACTTCCCGCAGCTTGCCGAACGTCTTGCTCATCAGGTTGGATTCCTGCACGTTGTAGTACTTGCTCACGTAGTCCTGCACGAACGCCTTGGTGGTGTTCGGGGCAAACTGCAAGCCCTCAGTATTCAGGATGGCGCCCGTCTGCGAATCGTAGTTGATGCTGGCGCCGTTGGCGATTACTACCCCCTCGCCCACGTACGAGCCGGTGTAGCCTTTCACGCCGTAGTTCTGCCAGTCCTGGTAGCGGGCGTCGCCCAGGGCGCCCTCGGCGGTGAGGGCGTTGCGGCCGCCGCGCATGGTTTTGTTGAACATGTAATCGGTCGTCACACCGCCCACTTGGCCGTCAAACTGCACGCCCAGGCTCAAGGACTTGTAGTGGAACTTGTTGTAGATGCTCCAGTTGTAGTTTGAGTTCAGGTTGCCTAGGTCCTGCGCCACTGGGTTGGTGAGGGGCTTGCCCGCCGCGTCGTTAATAATCTGCCCGTCGGGCGTGCGCACGAAGGCCGTGCCGTAGAACTTGTCGGTGCGGTCGCCTTCCTTGAAGAACGTCTGGTAGGCGCTCTGGCCCGCGGGCAGCTCACTATACACCTGCTTGTAAGTCGACCAGTTCACGAGCACGTCCCAGCCAAAGCCGTTGCTGCTCTGCACCGGCGTGCCGGTGAGGCTTACTTCGTAGCCTGTCTTCTTGGTTTTCAAGGCATTGATGTACTCTGTGGTGTAGCCGGTGGCCGACGAAAGCGGGTTGGGCAATATCTGCGGACCGTCGATGTACTGGAAAGCCGTGGCGCTCACGCCCAGGCGGTTTTGCAGAAACTTGATGTCGATGCCTTCCTCGTAGTTCACGCGGGTGCTCGTTTTCAGGCCGGGCGCAAACAGGTTGTTGGTGCCGTAGCCGGCCGTTTGGTTGTTATAAGGCTTGCTGGTCGAGTAGTTCGATTGCAGCGAGTAGTCGGGTCCGTTGTAGGGCGAGAGGTAGGTATTGCCGTAGCCCAGCGGGTTGGTAAAGAGCGAGTTGCCCGTGCTACCCCCCAATGCGGTGATGGAGTTGAACGGCGCTGGCCCGATGGTAGGCGACGTAGCGTCGGTGCGCACGTTGGCAAACGAGCCGCACAGCTTCAGGAATGAGATAGCACTTGGCAAACCGATATAGTCCGACACTACCGTCGCTAGCGACAAGCTAGGGTAGTAATAAGTGGTGGGCGTCTGGAAGGCCGACGACCTATCGACGCGGCCCGTGGACGACAGCGTAGCGTAGCGCCCCAGCGAGGCATCGACCGAGTAGTAGGCGCTCAGCACCCGCATCTGCGAGTTGAAGCTCGTGCTCTGCACCGGGTTCAGCGAGTTGCTGAACGCGTACACTTCGGGCACGTTCAAGTAGTCGGTCGAAGTCCAGTTTGAGTTGTACGTCATGTTGCGGACGTTGCCGCCCACCAAGCCCGAAAGGTTGAAAAACTTGCTGGCCCCGATTTCATAGTTGAAGTTCAGGAAGCCTTCGGCATTGTTGTCGAATAGGTTGCGGCGGTCTTCGCGGTAGTCGCCCTGGTTGCCCTCGCGGCCGTAGGGGTGGGCCGAGAACGGCATTTTCTCGGTGCGCAGCAGGTTGTACGTGCTGATTTGGGTGCGTAGGGTAGCGCTCAGGTGGTTGTCGATTTTGTAGTTGCCGGTGAGGTAGCCGTAGGTGTCGTTTTTGTAGTGACCGCGGGTCCACTTTTCCACCATCAGCCAGGGGTTGTGGTAGCGCTGGTACTCGGCAAACACCGACTGGATGCCCACTTGGCCCGGCTGCCAGATACCCCGGATGTCGGGCGCGTTCACGTCCCAGTCGGCCCCGGTCCACACCGCCGAGCTGTAGATGAGGCTGTTGGGGCCGTAGTCGACGTCGGGGAAGTTGTCGGTGAACTGCCGGTTGAAGTTGACGTTAGCTTCAATCTTAAAGCGTGGGCTCGGGTTGAAAGAGCCGTAGAGGTTGAAGTTGATGATGTTCAACCCGTTATTCGGGATGTAGCTGTTCTGCTTCTGCTGCGACACCGAGAAGCGTGTCGTGTAGTTGTCGCCGTTGGCGCTCAGCGCGATGTTGTTGTTAGTCTGAAAGCCCGTGTGCAGGAAGTTCTTGAGGTTGTTGGCGCCGCGCGCTACCCAGGGCGTACCCTGGCGCACGCCGTTCACGATGGGCGAGTCGTACTGCGGAATGAGCTGGCCGTTGAAATAAGGCCCCCACACGTCGTAGTCGCCATCCACGCCGCCGGGCGCGCCGCCCTTGCCATCTACGAAGGTGTAAAAGGTGTTTTCACCCGGTCCGTACGAGTCTTGCAAGCGCGGGAAAGCCAGGAAGCCCGACTGCACCACGTTGCTGCTGTTCAGCTCCACTGTAAAGCCTTTCTTGTTCTTGTTGCCCTTTTTAGTGGTGATGAGAATAGCCCCGTTCTGGGCGCGGTTGCCGTAGAGCGCGGCCGCGGCCGGGCCTTTCAGCACGGTGTAGGTTTCAATGTCGTCGGGGCTGATGTTCCAGGTATCGGTGTCAATCGGGAAGCCATCGACCACGTACAGCGACACGCTGTTGCCGCGCAGCAGCACGTTGGGCGCGCGCAGCAGCTCGGCCGACGGGCCCACCGACAAGCCCGCTATCTTGCCCGTCAGGCCCGAAATAGGGTTGGGGTCGCGGGCCCGCACGATGTCCTCGCCATTCACCTGCTGCACCGCGTAGCCGATTTTGCGTGTTTCCTTGCTCACCCCCAGGGCCGTCACAACTACCTCGTTTAGCGCCTGCGTGTCGGGTAGCAGGTTGATGGTGAAGGCTTTCTGGTCGCCTACCGTCACTTCCTGCGCCAATGAGCCCAGAAAATGCACCACCAGCACGTCGCCAGGGCTGGCAGCAAGCACGAAGCGACCGTCGCCGTCGGTGGTGGTGCCCTTGGTCGTGCCTTTGATGATGACGCTTACGCCCGGCAAAGGCTGCTTTTTGTCGTCGCTCACTACCCCACTAACGGGGGTAGGCGGGGCCTGGGCAAGTACCAGCCGGGGCGCTAAGCCTAATAGTAGCACCACCAACAGCCCCTGCAGCTGCTTGTAGAAACATCTCATAATAAAGAGGTAAAAGGTAAAAAATAAGGGAGTGCGGGAGGCGGGCACTTGCCTCCAGGATTATGCTTGCGGGCGCAGCAGATGCCGCAGCGCCATGTCTTTCAGTTCGTTAAGGCTGCCCACGGGCTGGTCGGCGTCTTTGGCCTGCTCGTCCCACTGCCGCAGCTGCAGGATGAGGTCGGCATCGGGGTCTTGCTCAAAGGCCGCGGCCTCAGCGGGCGTCATCACCCCACCCTGAAAGGCCAGCGTGGCCTGGCTGGCGGGCGAAAGCTGGCGCAGGTAGCTGGGGTATTTATAAGTGAGATAGCGCTTGGCCAGCACGTGGCTCTCGACCAGCCGGGCCACGCGCTCCGCAAAGCCGCAAGCCCGCAGGTAGTCGGCGCCCAGCTTTTCGTGGTCTACCGCCCCAAAGCCATCCATAGAAGCGGCATTCGCTTCCGAAGCGTACAGGTGGCCCACGTCGTGAAAGAAGGCGGCCAGCACGACTTCATCGTCGCTGCCCGCCTCCTGGGCCAGCGCGGCCGCCTGCCACATGTGCGCTAGCTGCGACACCGGCTCGCCGATGTAATCGGCGTGGCCGCGCGTTTCGTAGAGTGCAAATACTTGGTCCACGGTGCGTTGAGTAGCGAGAGTAGAGTGGTCCATCATACCGCAAGGCGTATTAGAGCAAAGCCAAAATCCAGGTGAGGGGCGAGCCGGTGCCGGGCACCACCAGAGGTTTGCCGCTGACAAGGGGGGTAGGAAGCTGCGGCACGGCCGGCGTGCAGCACGGCAGTCGCTGCCCGTTGCACCGACCAGCCCAGCTGGTTTATAAAAGGTCTTTTGTCGCGGCGTTTTCGCGTAGCCTTTCGCGACCAATGCGGGCCCAAAACCACGCAGCCCATGTTCCAATTCGGGGTAGCAGTTCCACTTTTTACTGCCGCGCCCTGGCCCTAAACAGTCCCATTTAGTATTGGCAAAGTTCAGGTTTGGCCGCCCGGCTAATGTCGCCGGTTGGTCATCAAATAGTTACCTAATTGTGACTTGCTTTTTCCTATAAGTCAACAAAGCGCGGCCTACCCCACAGCCGGCACCTGGCTCGGCCCGCGCTCCTGGGTGCGGTAAAAAACGAGCGCCGCCGCGGCCGTAGCGGCGGCCAGCAGCGCCAGGGCCACAAATGCGGCGCCCCAGCCCTGGCGCTCGGCCAGCGCCCCGGTCAGCCACAACGCGCCGGTGCCCCCGGCGTAGCCTACGGCATCGATGAGGCCCGCTGCCGTGGCCGCGCCCTGCCGCCCGCCGACATCCAGGGCCATTGCCCCCGCCAAAAACGAGTACGGCCCCAGCAGCAGCAAGCCCGTGAGCGACACGAGCACGAGCGGCAAGGCCGCGCCGCCACCGGGCCGGGCCATGAGCAGCAGCACCGGCACCAGCCCCATGCCCGCCGCCACGATGAGCGGTCCGCGCTGCCCGCGCAGCCAGGCGTCGGAGAGGTAGCCCGCCCCCAGAATCGAAACCATCCCGAACCCCGAGTACAGGGCGCTGTACTGCGAGGCCGCGCTTTCGGAAAGGTGGGCGGCCTCTACCAGGTACGTGGGCACCCAAAAGTTGAAGGCCTCGCGCAGCGCCGTGAGGCCAAACGAGAGCACCAGCAGCAGCAAAAAAGTCGGGCTGCGGAAATAAGAACTCAACAGGCCGCCCAGCGAGGCCGGCTGGTCGGCGACCGGGTCGGCGCTGGTAAAAAGACTATCGGGGTTGGTGGGCGGCTCGGGCAGCCCCACGCTGGCCGGGCTGTCGCGCAGGGCAAACCAGTCGATGAGCGCCACCAAAGCCAGCGTAGCGGCCGCCACCAGGAACAGCCCGCGCCAACCCACGCCCAGCCTGAGCAACTGGCCCAGCGCCAGCTTGGCGGCGATGTCGCCGGCTAAAAAGCTCAAACTCAGCAGGCCCATAATGCGGCCGTAGGCGCGGTAGGAAAACCAGTGCGCCGTGGTCTTGACCAGCCCGGCCCAGCCCATCGACTGCACGAGGCGGTTGGCGGCCCAAGCCACAAAGAAGACGCCTACCCCCTGCCCAAGCCCGAACACCACCGTGGCCGCCACGGCGCCCACCATGCCGAGCAGAAAAATCTTCTTACCCCCCATAAAGTCGCCCAGCACCCCGTTGACCACCTTGCCCGCGGCATAAAACAGCACGCCCACCGAGGCAATCTGCCCCAGCACTTCTTTGTTAAGCCCTTGGCTGCCAAACTCCCGAATGAGCAGCGGCGCGGCAATTGCCAGGTTGGAGCGGCACAAATAATAGGCGCCGTATCCTACGAACAGGCTTGCCGCCGTGCGAAACTGCCAGTGTCGCAGCGAAGCTCGCGGCCGGATAACGAACATAGCTGCCTGGCCTTAAAGTATAAATAACTTCCTCAGTGAGAAGTGCATTTTGACGGGACAAAGTTGGGTTTTAATTGTCCGCCCCAGGTTGCTTGTAAGTTGTTTATGCGTTAACAAATCGTGCTCGTTATTTGAGAATAAGTAAACTTGATAAGCACCGTACTGCCGCTACCACCCGCTGGCCTGGGCCATCTCAAGCCACTTATTGCGAGGCTCAGGCCGAGCAGTCTAGCGGACACGAAAAAGCCCTTGCCAGGGTGGCAAGGGCTAACAACAAGTTAGTTAACTAACGTCGGAAGTAGGTTTAGCGCGGTTCCAGCCGCGAGCAGGTACCGCGCTAGTGCCTCAATAGAGATTCCTATTACGGCAGGGCGAAAAACACTACAAGCCGTTTATAAGTACGCGCTTGTCTTGGGCTAGTAGGTGAATACCTTGCCGCCAACGAGTACTTCCTGGGCTTGCTCATCAAACGTCGCCTTGAGGCCCGTATGCGCGGCGGCGGTGGTCATGATGTTGGCAATGGAATGGCTATAGCCCGCCTCCACCGGGGCATTAGGCTGCTTGCGGCTACGCACGCACTCCATCCAGTTGCGGATGTGATTGGAGGTGAGTAGGTCGCCGCCGGTGTTGGCCGCTGTGGCTACGGCTTCGGTCTTGGCCAGGCTGAACTCGGGCAGCAGATTGGGAGGCAAGTGCATGGCATCGGCGTACTGCTTGGTGAGGCCACCAGTGGGCGAAACCCGGTTGGTAATCAAGTTCAGCTCGCCGCCGTTGGAATAATAAATTTCGGCGGGGTGCTCGTCGCCGTTGTGCATGCGCGACGCAAACGTGACTTGGAAGCCCGAAGTCGGGTCGTTGGCCGGGCCGTAGTCGAAGGCCGCCGTAATGGTGTCCCAGTTGCGGCGCCCGTCCTTCCACATATAAATGCCGCCGTTGGCCACCACGCTACGGGGGTGGGGTAGGCCCGTAAACCAATGCACGGTGTCAATCTGGTGGCTCATCCACTGCCCCGGCAGCCCGGAGGAGTAGGGCCAGAACAAACGGTATTCCAGGTACTTGCGCGGGTCGTAGGCTTCGGCGGGGCGGTTCATCAGGTAGCGCTTCCAGTCTACGTCGGCGGCGCGCAATTGGCTCACCAGCTCGGGCCGGCGCCAGCGCCCGGGCTGGTTTACGTTCCAGGTTAGCTCCACCATCGTGATGGGGCCAAACTTGCCCGATTTGATGAATTGCTCGGCGGCCTGGTAATTAGCGCCGCTGCGGCGCTGCGAGCCAATCTGCACAATTTGCTTCGAGGCTTTAATGGCCTTGAGCGCCGCGCGGTTATCGGCCATAGTCTCGGCAAAGGGCTTCTCTACGTACGCATCGCAGCCGGCTTGCACGGCCTCAATGGCGTGCAGCGCGTGCTGAAAATCGGCGGTGCCAATGAACACGGCATCCACGCTCTTGCTGGCGTACAGCTCATCGTTGTTGCGGTAGGCGGCCACCGGGTGCTGCATTTTCTGCTGCCAGGCTGCGGCCCCTTCGGTGCGGCGCTGCGTCCAGATG
>CALMOO010000234.1 GCA_937871705.1 uncultured Hymenobacter sp. | reverse complement strand
GCGTAATAGGGGGCGTGACTCGCGTAGCACATCCCACATGAAGCGCCGTGCCTACCGATTGGCCCGAACGCAAAAAACCCGGAAAACCTCTTCTGCGACGCGAGAAGCTGTTTTCCGGGTCTTCCGGTTGTCGGTTATTGTACCAGAGACGGGAGTATAAGCAACCGTACCCTACCGCAAGCCAGCAGCTATGCAAATAGGCCTACGCAGCTTGCAAAGGCCTTTTTAGCAGATAATCATTGCTCCTTTACGGAAGTTCTTACGGTCTTATACGGCATTTCTGTACCCTATGCTGTACCCCGAATATTTTATTGTCTACCTTAGTAGTGGCAACTAACACTCTCAGGTATGGCGACTGTCTCTTTCCATTTGAAGGAGCCGAAGGTAGATAAGCCGACGGCTATTTTCATGTGGTTCAACCCCCAGAATGGGCAGCCGCGCGTCCGGCTTTACACGGGCGACAAGATTCACCCCAGCCAGTGGGCCGGCGGCGACGTGCAGCGCGCCATCACGAAGGGCCGCACCATCGACCCCGAGCTAAAACGCGCTAACGAAGCCCTCAACGCCAATAATGAGCGCATGAGCAAGCGACTGTTAGCCTACTGGGGGGAATGCCGCGCCCAGGGCGTCCTACCTACGGCGGAGCAGCTGCGCGAAGCTATTGAGCCGGAGGCGGCACCGGAACCAGCTCCGGAACGCCCGCGACCCTTACCGGACCTCCTCGCTTACAAGGAGCGTCACGCCCGCACCCGGCGGCCCAATACCGTCAAAGCGCTGGGTACGCTTTATAACCACCTCGACCGGTTCGCTACCGCGACCGGCCGAACACTGGAGTATTCTGATTTCACAGCCCAGTTCTGGCACGACCTGACGGCTTACTTCCTTGACGAGGCTGATTTAGTCGACAATAGCATTGCCAAGCACCTAGCGCATTTTAAGCACTTTCTGGGAGATGCGCACCAGCTAGGCCGCAACCCGTTGCAAGACTATAAGCACTGGCGATGGGCCCGACGCGACCCTGAAGTGCTCGCCCTCACCCGCGCCGAGCTGGCGGCCTTGGAAGAGGTGAACGTCTCGATGCTACCCGACGCGGCCCGGCTGGAGAATGCCCGCGCCTTATTCCTAATAAGCTGCTACACTGGGCTACGCTTCTCCGATGTAGCCGCTTTACGCCCGGAACATCAAAAAGGCGAGTGGCTGCAACTCACTGCCCAGAAGACTAGCGAAAAATTAACGGTGCCCCTACGCGGAAACCGCGCCGTACCGCTGCTGAAAAAACTATGGGCGGGTGAAGTGCGACCCATCTCTAACCAGAAGCTCAACCAGTACATCAAGGACGTGGCGCGCTTGGCGCAGTTAAATACACCTACTGAGCAGGTGGAGTATAGGGGTAGTCAGCGTACTAGTGAGACGCTACCCAAGCACGAACTAATAAGCAGCCACACCGGCCGCCGGACGTTTGTCACGCTTTCGCTGGAGGGCGGATTGTCTTGGGAAACCATCATGAAGGCCACTGGCCACAAGGACTTCAAATCTTTCCGACGCTACATCCAAGTGACACCGGAAAGGCTATTAAGTGATTTTGCTCGCGTGTGGGGCGAGCAGGAAGCAGTAGCATTGTAGCATAGCGTTTTTCTTATTCTCAAGCTGGCAAGCACATGACCTCACAGCAATATCTTGACCTGCGCCAGTTGCGCGAGTCCAAAGCAGAAGCCCACTACCGTCAAATGTGCAGTAAATATGAAGTAATTATACGGCAACGCTTGCTTCAGGAAAAGATAGATGAGCGCGCTGAATCAGGATTAGTAATAGTCGATGAATTTTCAGGCGAAGTAGTGTACAATGCGCTGAGCAAAGCCAATGATTACACTAACTGGTGGGATTGGCAGTATTACGGTGGAAGTCGGTATCAGCATTATGAGACACCTAAATCATACAGCGGGGAATACTTCGGGTACTTCATAAAGGCGATGATGCAAGTTGAATTCAACAGACTTAAACCATGGCTCTGCAAACAGTTTTCTGAGCACTGCAAAGACCAAGAATACTTGGATGAAATCGACAGGGATTATATCGAAGGACTATTGGATGAGGCCGAAGTAAACTGGAAAATGCATCTGGATGGAGCGCTGTTAGTTATTCAAGGTGGAGGATGGCTAACGGGCTATGGCCCAGAACCCGGTGTTAATCTTACGCGAGTGGAGGGAGTTGCTACCTCGGACACATTACAAAGCGGTGAAAATTACCGCCGCCGAGCAGCACGAATTCGCAAATGGTGTGATGAATGGAAGTTAATCGAAGAACTTGCTCCAATTAGCAAAGTTGCTCAACCCACAAGTAGTCTGGATGTAAATGCTCCATCCACAGGAGCAAGAGCAAACACTCAAATGAAAGCGTTTCGAGAAAGTGCAACATCCTCGGATGAACCGCTTGAAGAAGAAATCTACGAGAGTAGACGGGCCGGGCAATCAGCTGACCGAGTTGAATTATCGCTCGATAGCGAGTTGAGCAGTGGCATGAAAACAGAACACTGCGACATGCTGGCTAAATCTATCTTCCTATGCCCGCCAGGTAACGAATACATCTATCTGACAGACGGACATGCTAGAATCTGGGCTTTGGCTGATGCTATCAAGGACAGGGAATGCGCATCAGGCTCAGCACGCAAACTTGCTAAGCTTTTAGGAAACCGCTATGGGTATACAGTTGCAGATAAGCTCACCAAGAAGAATGGAAATTCCACGTACGAAGGCCGCTTTGGGCATGTGAGGTCAGCAATCAACGAGATGAGAGAACGTAAAGAATTTTAGTGCGAAGCGGTTTAAGTTGCCTTGCTTTCTCCCTTTATTCTCCCTTATTTCTTCCTTAATAGAAAATTCTCCCTAGAAGCTTCCTTTTTCTTACGGTACTTATTGGTCATCGTGAGCTTGCACCCATCAAAGTCGACAACTCATCGGCTACGACAAGCTCATGGACAATATCAAATCTTCTGTGCTGGGTGCATCCCAGCCCATTCTTCCCCCGCACACACTAGGGGAGGCATTTGCACCACTCCTTACGGATGCCCCGTTCTTGGTCGAGATGATAGACCGGCGTATTCGTGGCATGTTTCCGCAGCTACAAGCAGAACAACAAGCCGCCGTCGAAGCGACTCAACAGAATGAAAAACTGGTTGACAAGCACGTTGCAGCTGCTGAATGTCATGTAGCACCACAAACCATCTGGACTTGGCACCGAAGGGGCGATTTACCAGGTACGATGGTAGGTAATCGGATTCTCTTCCGTTTAGGTGATATACGAGCTCTACTAAAAAACCAAACTCTGCCTAACGGCAGGCGCAAGTACGCCCGACGCACCACTGCACAAAAAAGCCGCTAATCCCGTGGGAATTAGTGGCTCGATTGCTTCGGTTGGTGCTGGGGAGCATCGCGAAGATAGTGCATCGATGCAGTTGCCGGTATTACCGGTGAACTGTGTTCGTCCCACCACGAAAAAGAATGCGGCTACCACGTCGCTAGATGTAGCCAAAATATTCAGCCGTAGTCATGGCTATGTATTGGGGGTACTTAAAACGCTCGATGTCAGTGATGAATTCGGTCGACTAAATTTCTATTCGACCTCCTACGAGGACCGATGCAACCGTCAGCAGCCGATGGTAGTAATGAGCCGGGCGGGTTTCATGCGCCTCGTAATGGCGTTTACCGGCAAGAAGGCCGCAGCTCTTAAAGAGGCATACATCGCCGAGTTTGACCGCATGGAAGCCATGCTTCAAAATTGCGGCCCGCTCCCTCCCCCCATCCCGCTACCGAGCTTCGCTAACCGACAGGTACAGATACAATGTACTAAACAAGCAGCGCGTCAGCTTCTCCACTCTCGAGCAGGCATGAACGGGTTGGTCCAACATCATCGGAGAGTGATGAAAGTGCTAGTGGGTAGGACTCCTACTGAGTATGTGCGTGCTGCCGTAGCAGCTGGCATGCGTGTGGCTAGCTTTTCTGGTCGGGAACTACTACGCCGCCTCGACCCACCGAAGGCTGCTACCGCGGCCTTCCTCGACGACCAACTACAAAGAGGGAAGACACTCGAACAACTGACTAGTGCTGGCGTGCCCGAGGCACTCACGGCCGCCTTTGCGGCTATGCTGCGCGCTGGCATTACGGCACCTGAACTCCAAGCCGCTTAATGCTTCCCATCCGTCAAATAATCAATGCTTTACCAATCCTCAGGCGCACCGAAAAAGTGGTACTCATTGAGGTATGCCAGCTTGCTGAAAACAGCGAGTTGGCGGGCTGGTGCACGGCTAAAAACGACTACTTGGTGCAGGCCCTTGGCGGAACTGAGCGTACTATGTCGCGCACGCTCACGTCCCTCGAAAGTCGAGGGCTGCTACTGAGCAAAGGTCAAGGCAAGGCGCGCAAACTAGCTCCTACCTCCAAGCTTCGCGCGTGTTATGCGGGGGCTGATGAGGCCACTCGTTGTGCTGCTGTAACCACTCTAAACCTAGACAAAACTGGTCACCAACCTAGACAAAACGAGATTGGTGACCTAGACAAAAATGGACCTGAACCTAGCCAAAATGGCGATGTTGAAGCCGACCAACCTAGACAAAATGGGTCAACCAACCTAGACAAAACTGGTCACGAACCTAGACAAAATGGGTCGCGCGTAATAGGAGACCAGCATTACCAGCAAGTAACCAGTACTCTCTCTCCTGATGAGAGGGAGGGCTTTCAAAAAAAAATAGGAGACTTGCAAGCTGAGGTCGCTCATCTTAAAGCGCAGTTAGCGCGCGTAAAAGCCCCCCCGGTTGCGGACACCCCCCCACGAATAGGGTACCGGAATTTTGACAGTGCGTGGCCCGAGCAGTTACACCCGCCTTTTGCTAGTGAGGCATTCCGGCAGGCTTGGGCCAAATGGGCTACCCACCGCTACGAGATCGGCAAACCATTTCAGGGAAATACCGGCGAATCGGCTGACCTAGAAAATATAACTCGTCTAGCCAATGGGGAAGAGGGATTGGCGCTAAAAGCCATCAGTGACAGCATTTCCGGGGGATGGCGCAACCTCAGTATCAACGATAAACAACCTGCTCATGCTAGCTCCTCGAACCAACACCGACCTGCCGCTGGCGGCCGTTATACCCAAACTTCCCGGTCTGGGTCTGCTAAACAGCCCCTCGCTGAGGGTATCCAAATCGGCGAGCCCCTCACCGGAAGCCTCGACGATCTCTAGTGCAGCACCAGCAGCTTCGAAAAGCTACTACACTATTGGGCCAGCCGTGAGTGACCCACTTGCCATGGTGACGGAGGCCGATGTGATGCTCGATGCGGACTACGCCGACAAGCTGGTCGCTGAGGCCGCCAAAAAAGCGCTGGATAAGGCCCGCCGGGAGTTCTGTGGTGTAGAAAATCAGGCGCGCTATGCCCGCATCATTCACCTCAAGAATCAACCGCCACCACCTCGCACTGCCCTCCAGATTAAGAACCACGTCCTTGCCAATGCGCATCAACTGGATGAGAAAATAGCGGGCCGCCGTCTGCGAGGAGAGCCTGGCTACGAGGTGGATCCAGCTGTTGAACCCCTATTTCGCTTACTCTGCCTCTACTTCGCCCGGGACCCGCGCTTCGAAACGGAAGACCCGCTTTACGACCCCGCTAACCCTAATCGGGGCCGCAAGCTGCACAAAGGCTTGCTAATTACAGGCAACGTCGGGGCCGGCAAAACCACGCTGCTGCGCATTTTTCGCCAAGCTAACCCCGCCGCGGGCATGAGCTTTCACGAGGCCAGCTACGAAGATCTAGACCAAGCATTTATCAGCCAAGAGAAGGAAAAAGGTGGGGCCAAGGCGTTAGCAAAGTTCTGCCGTCAGCCTTACTTCATCGACGATATCGGCCGCGAGCCTGGCGAGAGCGGCCACTTTGCCGAGCACAAGAATGTGGTCGAGGTGGTGCTCGAAACCCGCAATCAGCAGTGCCGGCCCGCCCACGAGTTTCACGCCACGACCAACCTGAGCGAACTACGCATTTATCAGAAGTACGGCAAGCGGGTCTACAGCCGCTTTCTCGAAAACTTCAACTTCCTAGCCTTCCCGCCCGACGCTAAGGACCGCCGCACTGGCCAGAATCCCGATGAGTTTGACGCGCACATTGCTGCGCTCGAAGCAAAAGAAACATCCACCCGCAATTAGGTCACGTCTCCTTAGCATCGTCATTACTTTAATAATCATGAGGCTCAATATTTTAACCCCCATCAACTCCCACGGTCAACTAGACCAGGTGTTCAACAGCTACCTGTACCAGCTGGTCAGCTTGGAAAAAGTCGTCGTGCCGCGCCTGTCAATGGCTACCCACGCTACGCTAGTTGCCGACGATACCACAAACGACACCCAACACGTGGGCGAAATGGGTAGCATGCTCTACCACCTTGCCACGCTCGCCACCTCCCTGCACGAGTTAGCTAGTTGCCTACTAGGCGCTTATGAGGAACTGGCAATTTTCGCTACCGAGGGCGCCGACTTGGAATGGTTTGCTCGCTACAAGCAGGATGAAGCAGCCCACCAGGGAGGTCGCAGCCGAAGGAAGCTCAGCAACTGGCCAGTGAAGCCGATATCGCTGGCTCCTTTTCAACTACACGCCGTGCTGGCTCGCTACTTCGCCGGCAGCCCAGGTTGTGGCGAGCGAATTGGTAGCAGCAAAGCAGTGGACTTCAGCTACCATAGTGGCCTTTTGCGCAACGAGCTGACGGTTGGACTACGTGAGCCCGGCCAGCCAGCTATACCACCCAATCTCACTACTCATCTGCTTGATGAGTGGCCGGCGCTACTTATTGAGCAGCCAGATGAACGGTGGGATGGCTATGACGTGTCGCTGTCTGGTCCCGAAGCAGTAGCCAAGTTTGAAGCCATGCTGCAGCAGTGTAAGCAGGCAGCCGCGCTGTACCACGAGCTGGCGGCCGACGACGGTGCTGGTCATGAGCGACTCTTTGAACTACTCTCTAGCATCGTCGATGGAGGCGATGGCACTCCCTTACCT
>CALMOO010000233.1 GCA_937871705.1 uncultured Hymenobacter sp. | reverse complement strand
GTGGTCACGGGTGGCGCCAGCAGCCAGCCCACTAGCAAGCACTTCACCGACCAGGCCCCGCTGTACTGCGAAGGGCAGTTCAAGGATATTTGGTTTTATCCGGAGGACGTGCAAAAGCACGTGGAGCGAACGTATCGTCCGGGCGAGTAGGGGAGGATTAACAATAACCGAAAATAGAACGTCATGCTCATCTGGCGTCCGCTTGTCGAAGCATCTCTGCTGGTTAGTAATCTTAACGGCGTGGTAGAGATGCTTCGACAAGCGGACGCCAGATGAGCATGACAGATGTGATGTTTACAGGTATTATCAATGAAAAGAATCTTCCGCTACCTCCTGCTCTGCTGCCTACCGCTGGCACTACGCGCCCAAGCGCCCGCCCCAGCGGCCACGCTCCTGCACCCCGCCGCCGTCTTCGACGGGCAGGACCTGCACCCCGGCTGGGCCGTGCTGGTGGAAGGCACAAAGATTACGGCCGTGGGCCCGGCCGCGCAGCTCAAGGCCCCGGCCGGCGCTACTACGCTGGAGCTGCCCGGCCTCACGCTGCTGCCCGGCCTTATTGAGGGGCATTCGCACCTGCTGCTGCACCCCTACAACGAAACCAGCTGGAACGACCAAGTGCTGAAGGAGCCGTTGGCTTTGCGCGTGGCGCGGGCCACGGTGAGTGCCAAGCGCACGCTGCTGGCCGGCTTCACTACCGCCCGCGACCTGGGTACCGAAGGCGCTGGCTACGCCGATGTGGGCTTGAAGCAGGCCATTGACCAAGGCATTATTCCTGGGCCGCGCTTGCTGGTGGCTACGCGGGCGCTGGTGGCCACTGGCAGCTACGGCCCGCACCTGGCTGCCGTGGAAGACCTGCCCCAGGGCGCCCAAGAAGCGGACGGCGTTGATGGTATCATCAAGGCGGTGCGCGAGCAGCTGGGCCACGGCGCCGACGTTATTAAGGTGTACGCTGACTATCGCTGGGGGCCCGGCGGCACGGCCCAGGCCACTTTTTCGCAGGAAGAACTGACCCTCATCGTCCAGACGGCCCGCTCGGCAGGCAGGGGGGTAGTAGCCCACGCCAGCACCGCCGAAGGCATGCGCCGCGCCGTGCTGGCCGGCGTCGAAACCATTGAGCACGGCGACGGCGGCACGCCCGAAGTCTTCAAGCTAATGAAGCAGCGGGGGGTAGGGCTGTGCCCCACCGTGGCCGCCACCGATGCCATTTCGCAGTACCAGGGCTGGAAAAAAGGCCAGGGCCCCGATCCCGAGCGCGTTACGGAAAAGCACCGCGCCGTGCAGGCAGCCCGCCAGGCCGGCGTGGCGCTGGTCGTGGGCGGCGACGTAGGCGTGTTTCCGCACGGCGACAACGCCCGCGAACTGGAGCTGCTGGTGCAGGATTATGGCTACCCCGTCCTCGACGTGCTGCGCGCCGCCACTAGTGGCAACGCCCGCACCTTCCACCTCGCCGACCGCGGCCGCATTGCCCCCGGCTTGCTCGCCGACCTCGTAGCCGTGGAGGGCGACCCCACCCAGCAAGTGCAAGCCCTGCGCAAAGTGCGCCTGGTGCTGAAAGGGGGGGTAGTGGTAAAAGAGTAGCTGAACAGATAAGCACGACGTTCCCTCTAACTCTTGTCGCCTCGTCCTACCTTTGCCTGGCGCAAGGGTAGCCCGCCCGGCATAATGCCAGGGTTGGCTTTAAAAGGGAAGCCGGTGCAAAACCGGCGCAGTCTCCGCTGCTGTAACCCCACTTACCAAGCCGGCCGCTAGTTCGGGCCACTGCACCTGGTTGGTGTGGGAAGGCCAGCGGCCGGTGGGGAAGCCAGAAGACCTGCCGTTGCGCGTCACCGCTACAGCTTTCGGCAGAAAGGCTTGCTACTATGTCTCAATCATTTTGGGCGCCTGGCATTGTCGGGCGCCGCTTTTTCTGTAGCCTGCGCCAAGGCCTTGCTTCCGCTAGTCTGGTGCTGGCGAGTTCGCTCATCGCCTGGGGCCAGGCCGCCACGCCGCCCATCAAAAGCGCCGCTCACGCGGCACCCAGCCGCGCCGCGTCGGCGCGCACCACGGTGCAGTTTGCCAAAGGCTTTACCATCGAGTATCTGCCTACTTACAAGGTAATCAATATATTGAATCCGGCGGGCCGGCAGGTCACGCCCACGCGCTACGCCCTAGTGCCGCGCGGGCAGCCACACCCGCCGGGCTTCCCAGCTAGTCGGGTGATTGAGATTCCGATTCGGACGCTGGTGGGCTTGTCGTCGTCGCACGTGGCGCTGGCCGATTTTTTGGAGGCCGACGACGTGCTCGTGGGCTTGGGTAGCTTGCAATATGCCTCGGCGCCGCGGGTGCGCCAACGCATCGCGCAAGGCAAAATATTTGCCGTGGGCGAAGGCCGCGAGCTTAATAATGAGCAGCTTATCGCGCACCATCCCGACCTGGTGATGGCCACCGGCTGGCCCAGCGAAAGCCTGAGTCGCTACGAAACGCTGGCGGCGGCCGGCATTCCGGTGCTGCTTAATTCGGAGTGGGTCGAAACTACCCCCCTCGGCCGCGCCGAGTGGGTGAAGGTGCTGGCCGCGCTGCTCAACAAGGAAGACCTGGTAAACCAGAAGTTTGGCCAAGTGGCGCGCGAGTACCAGCGCCTGGCGGGCCTGGGCCACCGCGTCACCCGGCGCCCCAGCGTCTTGCTCAACGCGCCGTTTAAAGACACCTGGTACCTGCCCGAGGCCGACAGCTACCAAACGCAGTACCTGCGCGATGCCGGCAGCACCTATCATTGGGACAAAACCACCGCGCCCGGCAGCCTAGCCCTCACTTTTGAGGCGGTGGCGCCGGTGGCGCTCACGGCTGATTTCTGGCTCCAGCCCGGCACAGCCAGCACCCAGGCCGCGCTGCTGGCGCAGGATGCGCGTTTCGCTGATTTTAAAGCCTTTAAGCGCCGCGCCGTGTACAATAATAACCGCCGTACTAATGCTCAGGGCTCCAACGACTACTGGGAATCGGGCGCGGTGCGCCCCGATTTGGTGCTCGGCGACTTGCTCCAGATTCTGCACCCCGAGCTGCTGCCGGGGCGCCAGTTGTATTATTATCAATTGCTGAAGTGAGAAGCACTGCTACTATCGCCGCACCAGTTGCCGGGCAACTGGGCTCGCCGGACACAGAAGGGCGGCGCGGGCGCGCACTGCCCGGTCCGCGCTATGGGCTGCTGGCGCTGGGGGGGGTAGTGGCTTTGTGCTTTGTGCTCGACCTAGCGTTGGGCGCGGTGCGGATTCCGCCGCTGGCCGTGTTGCGCATCCTCTTTACCCACCAGCCCGCGCCCGAAGGCTGGGATTTTATCGTATTAAAAATTCGCTTGCCGAAGGCGCTTACGGCCGTTGTGGTAGGCAGCGGCTTGGCTGTGAGCGGTTTGCAGATGCAGACGTTATTTCGCAATCCGCTGGCCGGGCCCTCGGTGCTCGGCCTCACGGCCGGGGCCAGCCTGGGCGTGGCGGTGCTGCTGCTGGCGGGCGGCAGCGGGGCCAGCACCTATGCCATTCGGCAGCTGGGGCTGGGCGGCAGCTGGGCGCTGGTGGGCGCGGCCACGGCCGGCGCGGCGCTGGTGATGGGCCTGGTGCTGGTGCTGTCGGCTCGCGTGCGCGACAACGTGGTGATGCTCATCGTGGGTATGATGCTGGGCAGTATTACGTTAGCCATTGTAAGCCTGTGGCAATACTTCAGCGCGCCCGAGCAGATTCAGGAGTATTTGCTCTGGACGTTTGGGGCGCTGGGCGGCGTCACGGGGGGGCAGCTGGCCGTGCTGGCCGGCGTGGTGGGGGTAGGCCTGCTGAGCGCATTTGCCTCGGCTAAACCCTTGAACGCGTTGTTATTAGGTGAAACCTACGCCCGTAGCATGGGCCTGGCTGTGGGCCGCGCGCGCACGTTTATTATTGCCAGCACCAGCTTGCTGGCGGGCAGCATCACGGCGTTTTGCGGGCCCATTGGCTTTGTTGGTATTGCGGTGCCGCACCTGGTGCGCGGGCTGTTTGGCACCGCCGACCACCGCGTGCTACTGCCCGCCGCCTGCCTGGCGGGCGCGGCGCTCATGCTGCTCTGCGACTGCCTCACCCAGCTGCCCGGCAGCCAGGCCGCCCTGCCCGTGAGCGTGGTTACCTCGCTGCTGGGCGCCCCGGTGGTGCTGTGGGTGGTGCTGCGGCGGCGCGGTATTCGCGAAGTTAATTAACTGGTTATGAAGCCTGGACCTGCGCCGCTGCTCAAGGCCGAAGAATTAGTAATCGGCTACCCGGCCAGCCGCCAGTCGCCCCGCGCCGTAGCCGGCCCGCTGCACCTGGCGCTGGCCCCCGGCGAGCTGGTGTGCCTGCTCGGCCCCAATGGCGCCGGCAAATCGACATTGATGCGCACACTGGCGGGCTTGCAGCCGCCGCTGGGGGGTAGGCTTTACCTGGGCCCTACCCCCCTGGCTAGCCTCAGCCCGGCGGCGCGGGCGCGGCAGCTCAGCATCGTGCTCACCGACCGCGTGGAAGCGGGCAACCTGACCGTGGCCGAGCTGGTGCGCCTGGGCCGCTACCCCCATACTGGCTGGTTGGGCGGCCTTAGCCCCCACGACGAGGCGCAGGTGCAGGCCGCGCTGGCCGCTACCGACACAGAGGGCTTTGCTCAGCGCCCGGTGGCGCAGCTCAGCGACGGCGAGCGCCAGCGGGTGCTGCTAGCCCGCGCCCTAGCCCAGGATACGCCCGTGATAGTGCTCGACGAGCCCACCGCTCATCTCGACCTGCCCAACCGCGTGCGCCTCATGCGGCTGCTGCACCGCCTGGCTCGCCAAACCGGCAAAGCCATTCTGCTCTCAACTCATGAGCTTGACCTGGCGCTGCAAGCCGCCGACCGTATCTGGCTCATGCCCGCCGATGGCCGCCTGCACGCCGGCACCCCCGAAGACCTGGTGCTCAGCGGCACGTTTGCGGCCGCTTTTGCCCGCGATGGACTGGCTTTTGACCCGGCCACGGGCGCTTTTCAACTGCACGAGCCGCAGGGCCCCGCCGTGCGCTTGTTGGGCCAGGGACCGGCCGCTTTCTGGACGCGCCGCGCCCTGGAGCGCGAGGGCTTTCGGCTGACCGATGCCGCGGCCGCAACCTGGGAAGTAGCCGTATCTGGCGAGCCTGGTGCCTGGCTCTGGGT